>JAZNLN010000220.1:0-2263 GCA_045579125.1 Ruminiclostridium sp. | reverse complement strand
TCCCCCCGAACAGAGCACAACCCCCGCTCCGACGACCACGGAAAAGCCCGAGGTCACGACCGAGAAAAACGTCAACGAAATCGCCGACGGAGTTATTACCAACGGTCAGATTGTCGCAAAAATCGACGGCCACTATCGTGGCATATCCCTTTTCAGCGGCGGCAAGGGCACGACCTACGCAAACGCCGTGAACAGCTTTAAGGAAGCGCTCGGCGATACGGTAAGCGTGTATTCGATGGTAGTGCCGACGTCGGGCGAATACTACACGCCCTCAAACTTCGACGAGTACAACGCAAGCCAGTACAAGAGCCTTGCGAGCATAGAATCTCTGCTCTCCGACGATGTAATTTCCGTTGAGCTTGCGGCATATGATTTGCTCAAGGAACACAAAAACGAGGAAATCTACACCCGCACCGACCACCACTGGCAGCCCCTCGGCGCATACTATGCGGCAAAGGCGTTCGCCTCTGCGGCGGGCGTTCCGTTTGCGGATATTTCGACCATGGAGGTCCACACAATCAAGGATTTCATGGGCTCGATGTATTCGTTCACGTCAAGCGCAGACCTGCTTAACGACCCCGAGGACTTTGTGTACTACGTTCCGAAGAACTCGTACGACACAACCTATTATTCGACGTCGTTCGGCGATTCGTTCACCGCTCCGTTCTTCCTCGAAAGCTGGGGCATAAACGGATATTCCCTCTTTATGGGCGGCGACGCAAAGATAGTAAAGATAACGACGGATATGAACAACGGCAGACGGCTGCTCGTTTTCAAGGACAGCTACGGCAACGCCGAAATTCCGTTCTATTTCAACTCGTTTGAGGAAATTTACGTCTGCGACATAAGATATTTCGACCTTAACGCCATAGATTTTATAAAACAAAACGGCGTAACCGACCTGCTGTTTACGATGTGCTCGTTCTCGGCAGTCGGCACCAATGCGGAGAAAATGCCCGAGCTTATAACGAAACAGCCCGAAACGACAACGGCGCCCGTGAGCGGCTCCGAGGATGCCCCGCAGGAACAGACAGAGGAGTAACACAATGAAAAAAACAAGGTCCGCAGCAATTCTGCTTGCGGCGGCTATGATGTGCGGCTGCGGCTCGCTTGACGGCGAAAAGGTAGTCCCGCAGACAGGCATAATCCCCGTCGGGAGCACCGACCCCGACAGTGGGAAATATATATACACCGAATACGACGAGGACAGCGAGTATATCCCCGAGGTAACGGTGCCCGAGGACGATTACGACGAGTACACCACCTCGACCGCAACCTCTGCGGCGACATCGGCGGCTTCGGAGGTGACTGCGGCGCAGAAATCCGACGTGACGTCGGAAAAAACGGAGGAAACAACAACTGCCGCCCCCGAAACGGAAAGCACTTCCTCCGAAACGTCTGCTCCCCCCGCTGCGACGACCTCTGCGGCGCCCGAAACAACGACTGCGCCCGAAACAACCACAACGACCGCAGTTATGACTCCCGCTCCCGAAACAACAACCACGACCACAGCGGTATCGACCGACGACGGAAAATACGAGGTCATCGGCGACAACGGCATTCTCGTAATCAAGCGGGACGGACACTATATGGGGCTTATGGCGTGCTGGGGAACGTACGGACTGTGCGATAATTACACAGCGTCGGCTAAATCGTTCGCAAACGCACTCCCCGACACGGATTTTTACAGCATGGTAATTCCGACCTCGGTTGAATATTACCTCCCCGACAGTCAGTCGGGCTTCACCGCAAGCCAGAAGAATAAAATCGACTACATTGCGGAAAACCTGCCGTCAAACGTGACGGACGTGCCTGTGTACGACGCTCTGGGCAGGCATGCGGACGAGTGCATTTTCGCCCGCACCGACCACCACTGGCTCCCCCTCGGCGCATACTATGCGGCAGAGCAGTTCGCCTCGGCGGCGGATTTCGACTTCCCCCCTCTGTCGCAGTACAAGGCGGTAACGCTCGGAGGATATGTCGGCTCGATGTACTCCTACTCCAAGGACAAGCACCTTTACAACGACCCCGAGGATTTTACGATGTATATTTCCCCCAACGACGCCGACCTTGAAACGACCTACTACAACGGCTATTTCGGAAACGGCTCGGCGGGCGACCTGTTCGTTGCACGCAACGCCTCGGCGTACTACTGCTCGTTCCTCGGCGGCGACAATATCATCGCCGAGATTGAAACAGGCGTCAAAAACGGCAGAACGCTCGTAGTTTTCAAGGAAAGCTACGGAAATGCGCTGATACCGTT
>JAZNLN010000219.1:0-4741 GCA_045579125.1 Ruminiclostridium sp. | reverse complement strand
TTCCTTGCGGTTACTTTACAATGTAGTTCCCGATGTCCTTTAAAAAGTCCTCGCAGGAATCACTGTGGACGGTTAATTCAAGCTGACGGCTTAAATCGAGACTGAAAATACCCATAATCGACTTTGCGTCTACTGTGTACTTTCCGATTGTAAGGTCTGCCTCGCAGTCAAGCTTGTTGACCTTGTGAACAAAATCCTTTACGTCGTCGATAGTCGTGAGCTTGATTTTTTTCTCTGTCATTAGCTCGCCTTCTTTCTTTTGTCGGATAACTCGTTTATCCTTGCTTTAATAATATCATATTTTCCGAATTAGTCAAGCGAAAAAACGAAAAATTTTTTTAATGTTGCAAATTTTGGAATAATAAAGTATAATAAGAATGTGTTTTTAATGTATTTGGTTAATTTATACAAAAACAAAGGTGCAAAATTATGAAATACGCTATGTATACACTCGGCTGTAAGGTCAATCAGTACGAGAGCGACGCCATGTCGGATATAATGCTTTCTTTCGGCTGTACGTCGACTGAGGCAGGCGGAATACCCGATATAGCGATTATAAATTCCTGTTCCGTAACCGAGCACAGCGATAAAAAAGCGTGTCAGCTCGTTTCGAAGCTGAAACGAATGAATGGGGATATGACGGTTGTGCTTTGCGGCTGCTTTCCGCAGGCATTTCCCGATGCGGCGGCAGAAACGGGCGCTGACATCATCTTCGGCACAGGCGGCAAAAAAAAGCTTGCCGAGCGGCTTGAACGCTATTTTTCCGACGGGCGCAGAATTGTCGACACGTCTGCTCCCGACAGCGTTTACGAGGAGCTCGGCGCACCGTGCGAGGACGGCAGGACGAGAGCGTTCGTCAAAATCGAGGACGGGTGCGACTGCTTTTGTTCATACTGCATAATACCGTATGCGAGGGGCAGAGTCCGCTCACGCTCTCTTGCAGATATAAAAAAGGAAGTAAAAAAACAGTCCGAGGCGGGGCACAAGGAGATAGTCCTTGTTGGAATAAATCTTTCCTGCTACGGAAAGGATATAGGCCTGCGGCTCGCTGACGCCGTGGAGGCGGTATGCGAAAATCCGCTTGTGGAGAGGGTGCGGCTGTCGTCGCTGGAGCCCGAGCTGCTGACTGACGATGATATATCACGGCTTGCGGCACAGGAAAAATTCTGCCCGCATTTTCATCTGTCCCTGCAAAGCGGCTGCAACGCTACCTTAAAAAGAATGAATAGGCATTACACCGCCGAGGAGTACGCAGAGCTTGTCGGAAAGCTTCGGAGTGTGTTTCCCGGCTGTGCTGTTACTACGGACATTATGGTCGGCTTCTGCGGAGAAACGGACGAGGAATTTGCGGAAAGCATGGAATTTGCGGAGAAAATCGGCTTTGCGAAGATGCATGTTTTCACATATTCCGTTCGGAGCGGAACTGCGGCTGCACGCCGCACGGACCACGTTGCCGAGCAAATCAAAGCGGAGCGTTACAGAAAAATGTCTGCGCTTGACGAGCGTATGTCGCAGAGCTTTCTTGAAAGCCGTGTAGGCAGACAGACCGAGGTGCTTATTCAGAAAAGGACCTCGCCCGATTTCGCAAAGGGACTTGCTCCCGACTACACAGAAGTAAAAATTTATGACAGTTCTGCCAAAAAGCACGACATAATCCGTGTTAAAATTGTAGGCGTTGAAAAAGGTTTGTGCATTGGCGAGGAATTGTAAAAATCGCTTGAAATTTGCAGAACTTTGTTATATAATATTAAAGGAATATTATAAAATATTTTATATATCGGAGGATTACCATGGCAGTTTACCGTATTTATGTCGAGAAGAAAGAGGCGTACGCCGTTGAGGGAAAGGCTGTTCTTTCCGACCTCACGACTGCGCTCCAGATGAAGTGCGTTGAGGACGTGCGTATCATCAACCGCTACGACGCAGAGGACATCACAAAGGAAAATTTCGAACGTGCTATTCCCGTTGTATTTTCCGAGCCTCCCGTTGACAACGTATTTTTCGAGCTCCCCGAGCTTGCGGCGGACGAGAGAATGTTTGCGGTTGAGTTTCTTCCCGGACAGTTTGACCAGCGTGCGGATAGTGCGGCGCAGTGTATTCAGATGCTCTGCACAGGCGACCGCCCCGCAGTCAAGTATGCGAAAATTTATGTGCTCAAGGGCAGCATAAGCGACGCTGACCTCGCAAAAATCAAGCACTATCTCATCAACGGCGTTGAATCCCGTGAATGCGGCTTTGAGGAGTACGAAACGCTCAAGACCGTATACGACATTCCGACAGAGGTAGCCGTTCTTGACGGATTCCTTGACCTTGACGAAAACGGTCTTGCTGATTTTATCAAGCAGTACGGCCTTGCAATGGACAACGGCGACATAAAGTTCTGCCAGGATTACTTCAAGACCGAAAACCGCAACCCCACAATCACCGAAATCAGAATGATTGACACCTATTGGTCCGACCACTGCCGTCATACCACATTCGGTACAATCATAGACAAGGCTGACATCAAGGCTGAATACATTGCGGATACATATAAAGAATATAAGCTTAACCGTGAAGAACTCGGCAGAGGCGGAAAGCCTGTCTGCCTTATGGATATTGCAACTCTTGCGGCTAAAAAGCTCAAGGCTGACGGGCTCATGCCCGATCTTGACGAGAGCGAGGAAATCAACGCATGTTCGGTTAAAATTACCGTTGACGTTGACGGCAAGGACGAGCAGTGGCTGCTGATGTTCAAGAACGAAACACACAACCACCCCACCGAAATCGAGCCCTTCGGCGGTGCGGCAACCTGCCTCGGCGGCGCAATCAGAGACCCTCTTTCGGGCCGTTCGTATGTATACCAGGCTATGCGTGTAACAGGTGCGTCCGACCCTCTGCTTCCCGTTGACAAGACTATTGAGGGCAAGCTGCCTCCGAGAAAGATTACAACAACGGCTGCTGCGGGCTATTCCTCCTACGGCAACCAGATAGGCCTCGCAACAGGTCATGTTGCCGAGATTTATGCCGACGGATATATGGCAAAGAGAATGGAAATCGGAGCAGTTGTAGGTGCGGCTCCTATTGAAAATGTACGCCGTGAGCGTCCTGCACCCGGAGATATTATCGTGCTTCTCGGCGGACGTACAGGCCGTGACGGCTGCGGCGGCGCAACAGGCTCCTCCAAGTCCCACAGCGTAGAGAGCCTTGAAAGCTGCGGTGCAGAAGTTCAGAAGGGTAATGCTCCTATCGAAAGAAAGCTCCAGAGATTATTCAGAAAGAAGGAGGCAACCGTTCTTATCAAGCGCTGCAACGACTTCGGCGCAGGCGGTGTTTCCGTTGCTATCGGCGAGCTTGCCGACGGTCTTGAAATCGACCTCAACGCAGTTCCCAAGAAGTACGACGGTCTTGACGGAACAGAACTCGCTATTTCCGAATCGCAGGAAAGAATGGCTGTTGTAATCGCTCCCGAGGACGTTGAAAAGTTTGTTGCTCTTGCGAGCGAGGAAAACCTTGAAACAACAGCGGTTGCAGTCGTAAAGGCTGAACCCAGGCTTAAAATGATATGGAACGGTAAGACGATATGCGACATTTCCCGTGAGTTCCTTAACTCCAACGGTGCCGAAAAGCATACCGAAATTCTTGTTGAAAAGCCGTCCGTAAGCTACTCCACAGGCAGAACGAACACAAAGGCTGACTGGGAAAAGCTCGTTACAGACCTTAACATATGTTCGCAGAGAGCGCTCGTACAGCGTTTCGACTCAACAGTCGGTGCGGCGACAGTTCTTATGCCGTTCAGCGGCAAGACCCAGCAGACTCCCGTTCAGGCAATGGCTGCGAAGATTCCCGTGCTTGACGGCGACACAACGACAGCTTCTATTATGGCGTGGGGCTTTAACCCCGCTGTTTCCGTGCAGTCGCCCTACCACTCGGCAATGCTCGCAGTAATCGAGTGTATCGCAAAGGTAGTTGCGGCAGGCGGTTCTGCAAAGAAGTGCTGGCTTACATTCCAGGAATATTTCGAAAGAACACAGGGCAATCCCGCACGCTGGGGCAAGCCTTTTGCGGCTCTCCTCGGCGCATACAAGGCACAGCTTGAGCTTTCCTGCGGCGCAATCGGCGGCAAGGACTCCATGAGCGGTACGTTCGAGGATATTGACGTTCCTCCGACGCTTGTTTCGTTTGCGGTTTCCGTTGCAAAGGCAGATAAGATTCTTTCTGCGGAATTCAAGCTTCCCTGCTCAAAAATTCTCTATATCGCTCCTAAGTACAATGCGGACATGCTGCCCGATTTCGACAGCGTAAAGCAGGTATTTGCAACCGTTGAAAAGGCAATCGCCGACGGAAAGGCTATTTCCGTATGGTCGCTCGCAAACGGCGGTGTTGCAGAGGGCGTGTTCAAGATGTCGCTCGGCAACAGAATCGGTGCAAAGCTTAATAAGCTTACCGATGAACAGCTGTTCGGACTTTGCTACGGCGCATTCGTAATCGAAGCAACCGACGACATTGAAGGTGCGGTTGAAATCGGCGAAACAATCTCCGAATACGAGATTATCAGCGGCGACGTAAAGCTTGATATGAACGAGCTTGAAAAGAAGTGGAACGATGTGCTTGAGCCGATATTCAAGAACACGGTTCCCGAAGAAAAGGCTCCCGAAAAGATTACATACACAGGCGGCGGTGCGGCTGTATGCGGCGCTGCAAACAAGATAGCAAAGCCGAGAGTTCTCATCCCTGCATTCCCCGGCACAAACGGCGAATA
>JAZNLN010000218.1:0-3147 GCA_045579125.1 Ruminiclostridium sp. | reverse complement strand
CTGCAAATATAAAATTTCTGTTCCATATATTGTCCTCCTTATTATGCTTCAGAAAACATGTCCTTACCTACTCCGCAAAGCAGGCACTCAAAGTCCTCGTGCAAATCCTCAAATTTTGTTCCGGGTGCAATACCCGCCTCTGGGCAGCCGAGCTCCTCGTCGTACACCCAGCCGCAAACGTCGCATACATACTTTTTCATAGTAATACCTCCTTGCTTCATATCAGCACAGACCGCTTAATGAGAAACAAATTTCCCGCAAAGCTCGGACGCAAGTGCGTCTGTCTGCGCTGTGCTTTCTTCGTTTAATGCGGACATGATTTTAACCGTCGTTTCCGCAAAATCAAGGTCCTTGCTTTTTTCAAGCATGCCTCTCATAACTTTTGCAGCAAGCGGAGCCCAGCTGCCGTTTTCGATAAACGCAACCGTGCGTCTGCTGTAATTCCGCTCGGTGAGGTGCGAGATAAACTCACGCATAAACGGGAATATATCCGCATTGTATGTCGTCGTGGCGAGAACAAGAGTGCTGTATCGGAATGCGTCCTCGACAGCCTCCGCCATGTCGCATCTTGCAAGATCGTTCACGACAACCTTCGGGCAGCCGTTTTCTTTCAGCTTTTCGGCAAGCCTCATAACCGCTTTTTTAGTATTCCCATAAACGGATGTATATGCAATAACAACGCCGTCCTCTTCTGCACGGTAGCTTGACCATGTGTCATACAGTCCTATATAATATCTGAGATTTTCCGAAAGCACGGGTCCGTGCAGAGGGCAGATTTTCCGTATATCCAGCGCCGCCGCTTTCTTCAGCAGAGCCTGTACCTGTGCGCCGTATTTTCCGACAATGCCTATATAGTAGCGGCGTGCCTCGCATGCCCACTCCTCGTCTGCGTCAAGCGCACCGAACTTGCCGAAA
This sequence comes from Ruminiclostridium sp., assembly GCA_045579125.1. GTDB lineage: Bacteria > Bacillota > Clostridia > Oscillospirales > Ruminococcaceae > Ruminiclostridium_E. Next base: position 2,232 of record JAZNLN010000218.1, on the reverse strand, counting down.
CCGTCCGCAGAGAACAGTACCTTATCCGTGCTGTCGTACGTTACGATTACCTCGGGCCAGTGCACCATCGGAGCGGCTATGAATTTAAGCTCATGCCTGCCGAGAGAAAGAGCGTCGCCCTCTCCGACAACGATACGGCGTTCCTCAAATTCCGTTCCGAAAAAATTTTTCATCATGGCGAATGCCTTTGCGGAGGAAACAACGACTGCGTCGGGATATTCGTTCATAAAGCTTACTATGTTCGCAGAGTGGTCGGGCTCCATGTGCTGAACCACGAGATAATCCGCACTTCTGCCGCCGAGCGCTTTCTTTATATTTCCGAGCCATTCTTCGGTAAAGCCTGCGTCAACCGAATCCATAACGGCGATTTTTTCGTCAATTATAACGTAGGAATTGTACGACATACCGTTCGGCACGGTGTACTGACCTTCAAACAGGTCTATCTCATGGTCGTTTACGCCTACATATAAAATATCGTCAGTTACAAACATAAGCCCTCCTTAATGACAGTCATGCTCGCCGCATTTGTGCTCGCCGTGTCCGTCGTGATGGTCGCATTTTACACACGGATTGAATTCAAGATTGCCTCCGATAAACGCCTTCACGGCGTCGTCCGCACTACCCGATACACCGCCGTAAAGCTGTATCCCGGCCTCGGAGAGAGCGTTCTGCGCTCCCGCTCCGATACCGCCGCATATCAGTACGTCTGTCTTGTTAGAGGAAAGAAAGCCTGCGAGTGCGCCGTGCCCCTTGCCCATTGTGAAAATAATCTCCTCGTTTGTGATTTTTCCGTCGTCTACGTCGTAGATTTTGAACTGCTCGGTATGTCCGAAATGCTGAAAAATCTGTCCCATGTCATATGTTACCGCAATTCTCATCGTATTATTCCCTTTCTTTCCAGAATGGTTCTTTTCAAATCTTCTTCTGCACCTGTCGGCGCATTTTCCGCCCCCGCACAGGTGATATTTTCCGCCCGACACAAGGAGCCTTTTTCCGTTTACTATACATTCCGCAATTTTTATTCTTGCGGCGTTGTATATTTCGGTTGCGGTCGGTCTTGATATTTCCATACGCTCCGCCGCCTGTGCGTGCGTGAGCTGGTCAAGGTCAACAAGCCGCACAACCTCATATTCGTCAACCGTAAGCGTAACATCCTCGCAGTTGGGTATACCCTCGGGCGAAAAAACGCAAAATTCGGGCTCTGTGCAGATAACTCTCTGCCGCTGCGGTCTTGCCATAATATCACCTCGTTTTCAACCATGGTTGGATTATAACATAAATTTCAGATTTTGTCAATAGGTTTAAAAAACTTTTATAGCAAACAGCAGACCCCGCAGCTGCAAAACTGCGGGGTCAGGAACTTCTGTATAACAAGCGTAAAAGCACCTTGTCTGAAAGCTTACGCACGCTGTCCGCACTAATCACGGGTCAGCTTTATTTTCTTCAGTCTTATGCTCCGTTTCAGATTTTCCGCCACGGACAGCATAAGATACGCCTCGTCCGACGTGCAGTCGGCAAATACCTCCGCAATATCGGAGTTTATTTCCCTTGACGTGTCCGCCGTCATTACATCGCACAGTATCCTGTCAGTAGTAACATTCAGTGCATTGCAGATGCTGACAAGCGCAGGCAGTGACAGCTTTGTCTTTGCGCTCTCAATCTGCGACAGGTGCTGGGGCGAAATGCCCGCCATTTCCGACAGCTTGTCCTGCGTAATTTTCTGCGACTTTCTTATTTTTTTAATTCTTTCGCCGACTAATGCATAATTCAACTCCATATTAAATTCTCCTATACAATTTACTATAAACCTATTGTATTTTATTTTAATATGTGATATAATAAACCTCATGTTAAGTATACGCATTAACGATAGTTTTTAAAAATAAACTTTTTATGTGTATAATAACATCGGGCCACGAGGCTTGATTATAAATTCAAAAGGAGAACAAAAAATGAAAAAAAGACTTTTAAGTGTATTGTTTACAGCGTCAGTAATACTGTCGACAACAGCGTGCGGAGAAACAGGGACGCCTGCGGGTACAACCGGCGCAGATAAGGCAGACGTGACAACAACCACAGAAAAGAATGATACCGCAGACACAACAACAGCGGCAGAAAAGGATGATACCGCAGAAGCAACAACCACAACTGCGGCTGTAACAGAAGAAATCACCACGACAACTTTGAAATCGCAGAATAAACTGAATATTAACATAGAAAAGCGTGAGCCGA
>JAZNLN010000217.1:0-14307 GCA_045579125.1 Ruminiclostridium sp. | reverse complement strand
AATAGAACCTTCGTCTTCGTATTTGGTCAGTATATTGTTGTCCATATCATACACATACTGATTTTCCTCGCTTGTAAAAAAAAGAAGTGTGTTGGAATCATAGAACTGTCCCACTGTTTTAATTTTCTCATCTTCAACAGGCGGCTCGGGCTCTGCGGTTGTTGTGGTTGTTGTAGTTTCGATTATTGTTTTGGTGGTTTTGACGGTAGTTGAGAGCGGTGCGGGAGTTGTTGTGGCCGCCGATTCGCCCTCGGTGATTTCGGTTGTTGTTATTTCTGCATTACCGCTGTTTCCGTTTGCTTCGCTGTCTGAAATACCACCCAATAAATCAGAGGCTGTGCTGCTGTCCTTGCTACTTGTTTGCGCTGTGTCGCCGCATGCTGTTATAGATGCAACAAGCGCAGAAATGAGCATGATGCTTAAAAATCTTTTTTTCATATTTTTGCTCCTTTTGTAAATTTGCATTATTATAATACCGCATTTTGCGGTAAAAGTCAATACCTCAATTTGTTGTATGTTATAATTATTTCATCATACAATAAAGAGGGGGCGAGGAGTTGTATAAGCGAATAAGAGATTTGCGTGAGGATAATGATTTGAAGCAAAAAGACCTTGCGAAAGCGCTTTGCTGTTCACAGCAGGCGTACAGTCAGTACGAACTCGGCCAGCGTGACATACCGACCGAAATCCTTATAGCCCTCGCAAAATTCTACAACACCACCTCCGACTACATTTTAGAGCTTTCCGACGAGAGGAAAAAGAATATTTAAGCCCGACTGCGCAGTCGGGCTTTTGTTGACATAAAACAACGATACTGTTATAATAAACAAAAAGTTTTCAAGGAGCAAAAATGGAAATATTCAACTATTTTGACAGCGATAACAAGGCGGAATGGACGGAGAAAATCAAGGCGTGCGACTGGGCGGCGGCGAAGTTTCTGTCCGAATTGCTGGAGCAGGATACGTTCTTCGAAAAGCTCGTAAGCGGGTGCCTTTACATAATGGAAAACGACGGAGAAATCGTGTCATTCCTGACGCTTACAACGCAGGACTGTATTGCGGATATGAGTCTGTTTCCGTGGATAGGCTTTGTGTATACCGCCCCCGAATACAGGGGAAACAGATACAGCGAAAAGCTTATTGCATACGCCTGTGAGCGGGCGGCGGACGACGGTGCGGAGAGCGTGTATATCGGTACGGACCATATCGGACTGTACGAAAAATTCGGCTTTGAATATATGGAAAGCAGAATTGACGTGTTCGGCGACGACTGCCGCATTTATACCAAAAAACTGACGAGCTGAAAATACAGCAAAAAAAGTCGAGAAAATTTTTTCTTTTGATGATAAAATACAGTTATGAGGTGAGGAAAATGAACGAAATCATTTCGGCGGTACAGCGCATGCAGGACTTTATCGGGGTGCACATCGACGAAGAAATAACAATGGCTGACCTGGCGGGAGCGGCGGCGTATTCGCCGTGGTATTCGTACCGCATATTCAAATCGCAGACGGGCCTCACGCCCTCCGACTATATCCGCAGACTGCGGCTGTCTAAGTCGGCGCTGAAGCTGAAAAAAGAGGGCTGTAAAATTGCCGACGTTGCGTTTGAAATGGGTTTCGGGAGCGTAGACGGATATCAGCGGGCGTTTCTGCGTGAGTTCGGATGCAATCCCAAGGAATACGAAAAAAATCCCGTTCCGATTTCGCTTTTCACACCTTACGGAGTAAAATTCAGAGCAATGAGAAAGGAAGAAATCGATATGAGTAATGTAAAAAATGTGTTCGTACAGCGTATCCGCAAGCCTGCAAGAAAGGTTATCGTTAAAAGAGGCGTCAAGGCGACGGATTATTTCGAATACTGCGAGGAGGTAGGCTGCGACGTCTGGGGCCTGCTTACGAGCATGGATTCGCTCTGCGGTGAGCCTGTGTGCCTGTGGCTTCCGGAGAAATACAGAAAGCAGGGAACGTCCGTGTACGTTCAGGGCGTAGAGGTTCCCGAGGATTACAGCGGCGTAGTGCCCGACGGTTTCGACGTAATATCCCTTCCCGAATGCGAGTATCTGATGTTCCAGGGCGAGCCGTTCGAGGAGGAGGACTACTGCGAGGCGATTGACGCCGTTCAGCAGTCAATGGCGAGATATGTTCCGTCGGTCATCGGCTGTGAGTGGAGCCTTGACGAGCCGAGTATACAGCTTGAGCCTATCGGCGAGAGAGGCTATATCGAGCTCCGTGCGGTAAAAACAAAATAAGTAATTTATCCCCGAGGCGGTTTCTGAAATCGTTTCGGGGATATTTTATGCCTGCCTGAAATGTTGTGCAATTTATGTATTGTAAAAAATCGGGTTGTGTGGTATAATAATTTTATCTATCCGCAGAGGTGAGTAAAATGGCGTATAAAATAAATCTCGGAGGCTGGAACAGCATTTTCGCAGTTCCGTCCTGCGTTGTTGATAATTATATAAAGCTTGCGAGCGGGGACAATCTGAAGGTCCTGCTTTATCTGCTCCGCAATTCGGGCGCATTTTTTTCCGAGGAGGACATTGCCGCACAGACAGGCGTGTCCGCCGATAAGGTTAAAAGCTCGGTTGAGTATTGGCAGCAGAGAGGCGTCATTTCGCAGTCGGAGGACGCTCTTGTTCCGTCCGAAACCGCTCACGCTGCCGTGCCGTCCGTGAGGATGGCCGAGGAGAAAAACGATAATGTCATTCCCTCTGCCGTTCGTGTGGCCGCAACAAGAGATACGCAGTTCAAGCCCAAGGAAATAGCTGATGCCGTAAAGGCGAGCAGCAGGGTTGAATACATATATAAGCAGTCGGAAAAACTGCTCGGCAGACCGCTTAAACACGTTGAGCGAAATGCGCTTATGATAGTGCTGGAGGATATAGGAATGTCGCCCGAGATAACGCTTATGCTGGTAGAATACTGCCACTCGGTCGATAAATTTACTCCACGGTTTTTAAAGGACAGTGCGCTGTCGTGGTTTGAGGCGGAGATAAATACGATAGAGCTTGCGGAGGAGCATATAAAAATGCTTCGTGAGCGTCACGGAACGGAATACAAGCTTCGTGCGATGTTTGAAATCAACAGCGCATTTTCAAAGCAGCAGAAAGAATATATACATACCTGGACGGAGAAAATGGGCTTTGACCTTGACATGCTCGACGAGGCATATCAGGCAACTCTGAACGGTGCGGGCAAGCTGTCGTTCCAGTACATGAACAAGATACTTTCAAGCTGGTACGACAAGGGTATCAGGACAAGGGAACAGATACCGCAGCGTGACCCGAAGAAAACCGAAAAAACCGAGCAGCCGTCGTTTGAAATCACCGACCTTGACGAGCTCGCTTTAGGCAGATATAAAATGCCGAAACCCGAATAAAACCGAATTTTTCGGAAAGGATAATTCAAATGAGCTTTAACAAACGTTTTTATGCAATGGCGGAGGACGAAATCGCCCGCCGCAAGACCGCCAATTCAAGACTTGCCGACAAGCGCAGAGCGGAAATATCGGAAAAGTATCCCGAGGCAAGGGTATATCTGACCGAGCTTGCAAAGACAAGCTCCCGTCTTATTTCTCTTATACTTGAGTGCCCGAAGGAGCAGCTGCACGACAGGCTTAATGCGCTTGAAAACGAAAATCTTGCGGTACAGGAAAAGCTTGAAAATCTGCTTGAGGCAAAGGGCTATCCCCGCAGCTATCTTGATGAAATCTACACCTGCTCACGCTGTAAGGATACCGGAATCGACGGCGAAAAGCGCTGCTCCTGCTATAAGGATATAGTGAAACGGCTGGCGGCGGGTGAGCTGTGTGAAAGTTCGCCGATGTCGCTGTGCGGATTTGACAGCTTCGATCTGTCATTCTACGACGGAATAGTTGACGAAAAGACGCAGATAAACGCACGGGAAATGATGGAAAGCAATCTTGAATTCTGCAAAAGCTATGCGGATAATTTTCATCTTCCGTACGAAAGCCTGCTGATGCGTGGAAAAACGGGACTTGGCAAAACGCATCTCTCGCTTGCCGTTGCGTCCGCAGTCATTGAAAAGGGTTACAGTGTTGTCTACGGCTCCACGCCTGACCTGTTCAGAAAAGCGGAACAGGAGCATTTCAGCCGTGAGCACACCGACGACACGATAACGCTTCTCCAAAACGCCGACCTCCTCATTCTTGACGACCTCGGCGCAGAATTTGACAGTCAGTTCAACAACGCCCTTGCGTATAATATTATAAACTCACGCCTTAATCTCGGAAAACCGACGATTGTCAGCACGAATTTCGACGCCGCCGAGCTTAACAAGCGCTACGGCGAACGTGTCACATCCCGTCTTTTTACGATGGAACAGCTCATATTTGCGGGAAACGACATAAGAAAGCTGAAAAAACTGCGTGAAATGTGCTGAAAATGCAATTTAATATATTTTCTTGACACGTTGACAGAAGTATGATATAATTGTAAATGTGGAAAGTTTGAACTTTCAAAATTTAAGGAAATTTCAGAGAAATTTTCTGTAAAATATTATCTGTAAAGGAGACCAACAGAATGACGAAAAACCAGAACGTTTTAAAGTGGGTTGAAGAAATGAAAGCCCTCACAAAGCCTGACAAGGTTGTATGGATTGACGGCAGCGACGAACAGCTTGACGCACTCCGCCAGGAGGCTATCGCATCGGGCGAAATGATCAAGCTCAACGAGGAAAAGCTCCCCGGCTGTCTGTACCACAGAACACAGCCCAACGACGTTGCCCGTGTTGAGGACAGAACATTCATCTGCACAGAAACAAAGGAGCTCGCAGGTCCTACAAATAACTGGTGCGACCCCAAGGAAATGTATGCAAAGCTTACTCCCATGTACGACGGAGTAATGAAGGGCAGAACAATGTACGTTATCCCCTATTCCATGGGTCCTATCGGCTCTCCTCTCGCAAAGGTCGGCGTTGAGCTTACAGACTCTATCTATGTTGTACTCAACATGGACATCATGACAAGAATGGGCGCAAAGGCTTTTGAGAACCTCGGCGATACAAGCAACGACTTCGTAAGAGGTCTGCACTCCAAGGCTGATGTTGACCCTGAAAACAGATACATCGTTCACTTCCCCCAGGATAACACAATCTGGTCCATCAACTCCGCATACGGCGGAAACGTACTTCTCGGTAAGAAGTGCTTTGCTCTCCGTATTGCATCCTACCAGGGCTGGAAGGAAGGCTGGATGGCTGAACACATGCTTATTCTCGGCCTCAAGAAGCCCAACGGCGAAGTTAAGTATGTTACAGCGGCATTCCCCTCCGCATGCGGCAAGACAAACCTTGCAATGCTTATTCCTCCCGAGGGCTACCGTGCAGAAGGCTACGAGGTATTCACAGTAGGCGACGATATTGCATGGATGAAGCAGGGCGAGGACGGCAGACTCTACGCTATTAACCCCGAAAACGGTTTCTTCGGCGTAGCTCCCGGCACAAACGCAAAGTCCAACTTCAATGCACTTGCATCTTCGCAGAAGAACACAATCTTCACAAACGTTGCTATCAACAATGACGATATGACAGTTTGGTGGGAAGGCCTTGACAAGAATCCTCCCGCTAACGCAACAGAGTGGAAGGGCGAAAAGGTAAACGGCAAGGAATTCACAGCAGACGGCAACAAGCTGGCTCATCCCAACTCCCGTTTCACAGCTCCTGCTGAAAACTGCCCCTGCATCTCCCCCGAATTCAACAACCCCAAGGGCGTGCCTGTTTCCGCTATCGTATTCGGCGGCAGAAGAGCGTCCACAACTCCTCTCGTATATCAGTCCTTTGACTGGAATCACGGCACATATATCGGCTCTGCTGTTTCCTCCGAAACAACAGCAGCTGCAACAGGTGAAGTAGGCGTACTCCGTCACGACCCCATGGCTATGAAGCCCTTTATCGGCTACAACGTAGGCGACTACTGGGCACACTGGATTGAAATGGGCAAGAAGCTCGGCGACAAGGCTCCCAAGATCTTCAACGTAAACTGGTTCAAGCAGGACGAAAACGGTAACTTTATCTGGCCCGGTTTCGGCGATAACATGCGTGTTCTTGAATGGATCATCAAGCGCTGCGACGGCGAGGTTGACGCAGTAGAAACTCCTATCGGCTATCTCCCCAAGAAGGGTGACATCAACTTCAAGGGCATCGAGGACGAGGTTACTCCCGAGATTGAAGAAAAGCTGTTCGCAGTTGACGCTGACCTCTGGAAGAAGGAAGTCGCAGAAATGCGCCGTTACTACAACGACGATATTGCTGCAAAGGGCGGCAAGATTCCCGCAGAGCTGTGGGAAGAGCTTGACAAGCTTGAGGCAAGAGTAAACGGCTAATTGAATAAACAAGGCTTTCGCCGTGCAGGCTTACTGCACGGCGAAGTTTTTTGCGCAATACGGGTGCTATGCAGAATAAACAAAAAAAGCCGTTGCTTTTCTGCGTAATGACGGTTGACGGTTGTATCTGTGATGGGTATAATTGTAAAAAAGGGGGAGTGAATTATGAAGAAAGGAATCATCGTATCTGCGCTTGCCGCTGTTGCAGTTGTCGGCGGACTTGCGGCGATTATCACGCTTTCTCCGAAGCCGCCTGTTGAAGCTGCGGAGGAAAAGGAACCGAGCTTTGAACTGAAAACGGGAAAATACTATCACGACGGCGACGCAAATAAGGAGTACTACATCGAGGTTTTCGACGACGGAACGATAACGATGGTAAACCCCGATCTGTATACGGTTTTTGAGGAGGATATAAAGCGCACAGCGCCCGCCGACGCCGACCCCGCAGAGTGGGCGGAGGGTATAAACGAGAACGTGGAGGTACACACGGCTCGTACGAAGTATGTAAAAAAGCATATCGAGGGCGTTGAGAACGAGGACTGGATTATGCTTGAATGGAACGGAAGCTCGGGCTTCGGCTATAACTACCTTGACGAAAACACAATCGGCTGGGGCGAGCTCGGAAAGTTCGTCTACGTCGGATAAAACTGAATATTAACGCACAGTCACCCTTTGTCATATACTGATAAAGGGTGATTTTATGTCTGATTTGTTAATTGCGGTCATTCTTTCCGCCGCACTTTCCGTTGACACATTTGTATTTGCGCTCGGGTACGGCGTCGGGAGAGTGAAAATAACTTTTTTGCAGGCGGCGCTCGTAAGTCTGATATGCTCGTCGGTTATCGTGCTTTTCGGTATAGTCGGCTCGCTTGTTTCGTGCGTTGTTCCGCCTTTGCTGTGCAAGGCCGCCGCATGTATTGCGCTTGCCGCAACAGGCTTTGCAAAGCTCCTGCACGGAGAGGAAACGGGCGAAATAAAAAAGCTGACAGTGAGCATGATAGTCACACTGTCAGCTGTTATGTCGCTTGACGGTCTTGCCGTCGGATTCGGGAACGGGCTTTGCGGTTTTCGTGCAGAGCTGTTCCTTCCTGCGTCCTTTGCCGTAACGCTGCTCGCTGTGCTTATCGGAAACCGAGCGGGCGGGCGTATCGGAGAGAAATGCGGGCGCAGAGCGGTATGTGCGGGCGGAGTTATACTCGTAATACTCGGCGTATCAAAGCTGTTTGTCTGATTATGCCTTGCAGCCGTCAGCCCATAATCTGCGGCATTCGTCCATTATTTCCATAACTGCGAGCGTATCCTCAATGGGGTTGAGCCTGCTTTCCTTTTCTCCTGCACGGAGCGCATGGTTGGCTTCGGTTATTTCGTACTCATATCCGTTGCAGATGTGCGGGAAATTTTTTTCTTCGGCTAACACGCCGTTTTCGTCGTAGAGCTTGACTGTCTGCGTCATGAAGAAGCAGTCGCCGAAAGCTATTCTGCCCTTACTTCCGATAATGTCGGCACGATTCTGGCTCTGCATTTCAAAGCCCATATCGAGAGAAGCAACTGCGTTGGGGTATTTGAGAATAACCGTGCCGTCGTAGTCCACGTTATCCCTGCCGAAACGTGCATAGCTTATGACCTTGTCGGGCTTGTTTCCGAGAAAAGCGAGCGCAAAGGTAATAGGGTACACGCCGAGGTCAAGCAGTGCGCCGCCGCCGAGGTCGTATCTGAACAGACGGTCGGTCATATCTATTTTGAGGCTGTTGCAGAAATCAGCCTTGATGTATTCGGTAGTGCCTATTTTTCCGTCGGCAATCCATTTTTTTGCCTGTAAAAATGCGGGCAGGCATTTTGTCCACATAGCTTCCATGAAAAACAGATTTTTTTCACGGGCTATCGAAACAAGCTCACGGGCCTCTGTGCTGTCCATAGTAATTGATTTTTCGCACAGCACGTTCTTGCCGTGTTCAAAGCACAGCTTTACATTTTCATAATGACAGCTCATCGGGGTAGCGACATAAACAATGTCCACATCGGGGTCGTTCACCATTGCCTCATAGCTGCCGTAATGTTTTTCGAAACCGTATTTTTCTGCAAATGCGGCGGCTTTTTCTTCACTGCGTGAGGCTACCGCATAGCTTACCGAATTTTCTTCGCTTGCGAGGGCGTTTGCGAAAGCGTGAGCGATTTTGCCTGCGCCCATTATTGCCCATTTTATTTTTTCCATACTTGTCACCTGATGTAATTGAATTTTATTTTCTGAACTCTCTCGGGCGGTTTTACCTTGCTTTCGGCCTTCATTTTAAGCATGTAAGCCATATTTCTTCCGATTACTTCCATCATCTGATGACCCTCAAGGTCGCCGAGAACTTCCGCCTGAAGTCCGCCGTACACGCCGCTCCAGTAGTTGGTCGGAACTATCATCATTTCGGAAATCATAAAGTAGTTGTTGATTGTCTGCAATGCGCTCATTGTGCCCTCACGGCGCATAGCCACAACAGCCGCACAGGGTTTGAAGCGGAAATGCTTTGAATATACATAGAATGCACGGTCGAGGAAGCTTTTGAGCGTTCCGTTGATACCGGCGTAGTATACGGGCGAGCCGATGAGTATTCCGTCTGCGTCGCACATTTTGAGCGCTATCTCGTCAAAATTCCCGTCGTTGAGAACGCAGTGACCTGTTGTCGAACAGCTGCCGCATGCGGTACAGCCAAGCATTTTCATCTTTCCTATGGTAATTATTTCCGTTTCGATATCGTGCTTGTTAAGCTCCATACAGACCATGCGGAGAGCGTGGAATGTGTTGCCCTCTGCGTGAGGACTGCCGTTTATTGCCAATACTTTCATTTTATTCCTCCTGTAATTCATAGTTGCGCATGTTATAACAAATACAACCATTTTGCGGCGAAAAATTATTTCATATTTGTATAATACCACAATAATCAATTTTTTTCAAGATATTGCAAGAAATCTTTATTTATGTTATAATATATTTATTCGCATAAAAGCAACAAAATGAAAGGATTTTATGATGGAAGAAAATTTCAACAACGGTTTCCAGAACACAACAACTGAAAACCAGACAAACACAACACAGACAGAACAGAATGCACAGCAGTTTACACAGCCCGATAACAGCGGTTATCAGCAGTTCAATTCAAACGAATTTGCATCCTACGCTCCCGCAACTGCGGTAAAGAAGAGCAAGACTCCGATTATCATTGCGATAGTTGCAGTTGTTGCGGCAGCGCTTATCGTAGGCGGATATTTCCTCATCTCCTCCCTCATGGGCGGCAGCGGCTACGAGCAGAGCGAAAGAAAGTTCTTCGGCGATATGATGTCCTCCGTTGACAGCGCAATGGACACAACCGCAGAAGTATCAGCAAACGGCACAGCAAAGTCTACCTTAAAGCTTGAAATCGCAGACAGCCTTATTTCCATGCTCACAGGCGCAGAGGGTATGACAATCAACCCCACAGAGTTTGTTGTTTACACAAACATACAGGATAAGGACGTAACAACCGTAGCAAAGTGGCTCAACGGCACAAAGGAAGTTCTTACTACAAATATGTGGTTTGACCTTGACTTTGAAAATATGTACTTCAACATCCCCGATTATTTCGGCAAGTGCTTCAAGATAGTTACAGATACAGCGGTAGCCGCAACAGCAGCACCCGCAGCAGTATCCGAGGCTGACATCAAGCTTATTGAAGAAATCGGTAACAAGGTTGCTGACGAATATTTCAAGGCAGTCGGCGACGCAAAAATGAGCAAGGGCAAGAGCGAAATAAACGGCACAACTGTTGAATACGATATTGCAACAATCGAAATCGACGAAAAGCTTATCAACAAGCTTGCATATGCTTTACTCAACGCAATCGACAGCACAGACGGCGCTTACGAATTTATCGCAACATATTCGGGTCAGGATGCCGCTACATTTGAAATGACGGTTCAGATGGCACTTTCCTCCTACGAGTCCAAGGGCGTTGCTGAAACAGGCTCCGACGAAGTAATGCTCACAATGGATGTTTACCTCAAGGACGGCACATCTGTCGGCAGAAAGTTAAGCGCCGGCAAAGTTGCGTTTGAATATGTATGCGTAACAAACGGCGACAGCACTTTATTCAACGCTTCATTCAATGACGGCAACGGCACATCCATTACCGCAACAGCTGACTGCACAACAACAGGCGGCAAGTCCACAGGTACAGTTTCCGCATCTTTCGTTTCTGACGGAAACACTGTTGATTTCTCTGTTGATTTCAAGGACCTCGTTGCCGAGCTTGACAACTACGGCGGCACATTCTCGTTCAGCATTCCTACTATCGCAACAACTGTTGACGGCACACTTTCTATGAACGGAAAGGAACGTGTAACTGCTATTGATGTTTATGTAGGCGGCTCCAAGATGGCTACTCTTACATTAGGCGCAGAAGAAGACGTTACATATGATTTCCCCGCAAAGCCCGACACATCTGACGCTATCGAACTCGTTTATGATGGAGAAGAAATCCCCTACGAGCTTATGGCTGAACTTGAAAGCTTTGACATCGAAGGTTTTATCGGCAACCTCGCTGATGAAAACGGCAATTACGACCTCCTCGGCATGGTATTCAGCATGCTCGGTATGTCTATGTCTCCCTCCGATTATTGATTTAATCCGATAATATAATCGGTACCGAGGCGGTGTACGGGTTATCCCGTGCGCCGCTTTTATTTTAAAAAAGACAAAACGGAGGCTTATTGTGAAAAAACCAAAATCGTTCAGCGCACTTGATATTATAAAAAGAGTTATTGACGAAAGCGTCCACGAGGGCGACATCTGCATCGACGCAACCGCAGGCAGAGGCGGCGACACATTGCATCTCTGCTCGCTGGTAGGCGACAGTGGGCATGTCACAGCTTTTGACATTCAGCAGGAGGCAGTTGACAGCACAAAAGCACTGCTTGCGGAAAACGGAATGTCGGAGAGAGCCGACGTACTCCTGAAAAGCCATAGCGAGATGGACGAGCTGTTCGAGGAGGAAACCGTATCGTTCATTACGTTCAATTTCGGCTGGCTGCCGAGCGGCGACCACAACATATTTACTAAAAAGGAAACGAGCATAGAAGCGATAAAAAAGGGATTGAAACTGCTAAAGGGCGGCGGGATAATGACGCTTATCATCTACTACGGCAGGGAAACGGGCTACGAGGAAAAGGACGCTCTGCTGGAGTTTCTGCCGACGCTTGACTGCCGTAAATATACGGTTGTTGAAATGCCGTTCGTGAACAGACCCAACTGCCCTCCGATTCCGATAGTAATTATCAAAGACGAAATATAGCCAAGACTATTGACAAATTACGAGGATAGTGGTATACTGTAAAAAATGAATATTAAACCGTTGATACGGAGATAAAGGTAGTTATGATTCCACAGAGAGCCCGTGTTGCTGAGAGTCGGGTGAAAAACAGATTATCAAATGGACCGTGGAGGGCGCAGTCAAAGGCGTATGCCGAGTATTCTGCGACGTGAGGACATACGTCAGTTGTCGGGAATATGCAGGTATTCCGCAAAGTGCACGGCGCAGGCCGTGAATCAAGGTGGCACCACGGATAAGCTTTATTCGTCCTTGACAGAGTTTTTGTTATTCTGTCGGGGACTTTTTATTTTCTCCGACAAACGGAGGTAAATTATGTTTTTGCTTGCAAAGCGATGGCGGCGCTGATTATCTCGTGTCAGCCAAATTATTTTTCAGGAGGAATAAAAAATGAAATTCAATAACATTGATTTTGATACCTATTTTAATCATTACCCCGACAAGAACGGTTATTTCGGAAAATACGGCGGCGTGTACGTCGATGACAAGCTCAAGGCAGCAATGGCAGAAATTACGGAGGCGTATTATTCTATCTGTCAGTCGAGAAAATTTATCGCCGAGCTCCGCAGAATAAGAAAAGAGTTCCAGGGAAGACCTACTCCCGTGTCGCATCTTGAACGCCTTTCCGACGCACTCGGCGGCAAGGTGCAGCTTTACGCAAAGCGTGAGGACCTTAACCATTCGGGCGCACATAAGCTTAACCACTGCATGGGCGAGGCGCTGCTTGCGAAGTACATGGGCAAGAAAAAGGTAATTGCTGAAACAGGCGCCGGCCAGCACGGCGTAGCGCTTGCGACTGCGGCGGCATATTTCGGACTTCAGTGCGATATTTACATGGGCTCGGTTGATATAAAGAAACAGGCGCCCAACGTTGCGCGAATGAAGATACTCGGCGCCAACGTGGTTGAGGTTACGCACGGTTTGCAAACCTTAAAAGAAGCGGTTGACGCTGCATTTGACGCATACAGCAGAGAATATAACGACGCTATCTACTGCATAGGCTCCGTTCTCGGACCTCATCCGTTCCCGATGATGGTGCGTGATTTCCAGAGCGTAGTAGGAATTGAGGCAAGAGAGCAGTTTGTGGAAATGACAGGACATCTCCCCGACGCTATTGTTGCCTGCGTAGGCGGAGGAAGTAATGCCGCAGGACTTTTTGCGGGATTCCTCAACGACCCTGTTGACATTTACGGCATCGAGCCGCTTGGCAGAGGCGAAAAGCTCGGCGACCACGCCGCAAGCCTTAAATACGGCACAGAGGGCGTTATGCACGGCTTTAACAGCATAATGCTCAAGGACGAAAACGGCGAGCCCGCCCCCGTATATTCTGTTGCAAGCGGTCTTGACTATCCCTCGTCAGGCCCCGAGCACGCATTTTTACAGGAAATCGGCAGAGTAAAGTACGACGTTATCGACGACGAGGAAACGATTGACGCATTTTACAAGCTCGCACGTCTTGAGGGTATCATCCCCGCAATCGAAAGCTCGCACGCTGTTGCGTTCGGCATGAAGCTCGCAAAGACTATGGAGCATGGCTCTGTGCTGATAAATCTTTCGGGCAGAGGCGACAAGGATATGGACTATATCATCGAAAACTATGGAATAAGATAATGCAGAAAAGCCGCTCCCGACATTTATCGGGAACGGCTTTGTTTTTTATGGACGGGGCGGAGGTCCTGCGGGAATTTTGCAGATTTTATTCGTGAACGAGTCAATAAACGGCAGAACGATTACGCACAGCACATAGCCCATAATCAGACTTGTCAGCAGCGACGTAAGCAGGGCGGGGAGGAACTGCGGAAGTCCCGCACAGAACGCCATGCGCTGAAAAATGTTCGTAACGTCCGACGGCACGTCGGTAAGTCCCATTGCCATTCCGTACCACATATTCACACAGCAGTTCAGCGGCGTGAATATGATATTGCTGACGAATGCGTTTACAAGCAGAAAAGGAAGTCTCTTTGCGGGAGTAATTTTTATTTTTCTGCATGCCCAATCGGTAATCCTTTTTACAGGTATCACAAGCCCGAGTAAAAAGCTGATAACAGCGCTTATCAGGATTGCTGTAAGTATGCCCATAGGGATAATCTGCTGCTGGTTTTTGAGCTGTGCGAACAGCGTAAACACCAGACCCATCAGCATGCCGATAAAGACCGACATCAGCATACCTTTTAATCTCATTGTTTTTTTCATTGGTAAATTTTCCTTTTTTATTTGATTATACCACGCCGAAGACGAAAACACAATATCTTTGATTAAAAAATAACAATATATAGATAGTATGTAACGGCGAAAGCTGTTCCGATGACACCTCTTTTTAAAAATATTTTCCTTAAAAATCCGAATCGCAAGGTTACTTCAAAAAAACAATTCCGCTCCGCATGTATCGAACGGAACGGAATATTTTTTTGGTACACCTGATGCGATTCTGAACTCTTGTGCGTCCGAATCGCAAGATTACTGCAAAAAACAATTCCGCTCCGCATGTATCGAACGGAACGGAATATTTTTTTGGTACACCTGATGCGATTCTGAACTCTTGTGCGTCCGAATCGCAAGGTTACTGCAAAAAAACAATTCCGCAAGTCGGAGGCCAAGCGGTCTTAGGAAGACAATACAG
>JAZNLN010000216.1:0-2471 GCA_045579125.1 Ruminiclostridium sp. | reverse complement strand
GTTTTTCTCGATTTCTTCTTCAAGCTTCTGAGCAATTTTCATACTGCCCGAGGAAGTACAGCCTGTACCACCGCAAATCAATACTTGTGAACGATACATATTTCTTTTTCCTTTCGATTTTACTTTAAAGCAGTGTTGATTGTGTACTTGCTGACAACGTCACCGCCGATAAGATGCTGTTCAATAACCTCTGCAGCCTTTTCCGCTGTCATTTTAACATATGTAACCTTTTCCTTGCCGGGTTCCAGTATTTCAACGATAGGTTCGTACTGGCACAGACCTACGCAGCCTGTCTGTGTAACCATAACGTTAGCAAGGCCCTTTGCCTGTACGCCTTCGGAGAATGCGTTGAGAACGGGTCTTGCACCTGCCGCAATACCGCAGGTAGCCATACCGATAACAACTCTTGTGTTGGAGCTGTCTTCGGCTCTGATGTTTAACTGACCCTTCATCTTGTCTCGGATTGCCTGTAATTCTGCAAGCGTTTTCATAACTATACCATTCCTTTCAATGAATGTTTCAATAAATTTGACCGTTATCGACCTCGGCTTTGTTTTCCGAAAGATATTCCTTTATGTAGTCGGACACATCGGGAACATTGAACGGCACACCGCCGAGAACTTCTCTGAATTCTCTTGTGTCGAGCGTAAAGCTCTTTTCTCCCACTTTATATATGTAGAGAAAATCAATTTCGCAGTTAAGCGTAATCAGCGAATGGATTGTGAACGTCATATCTCCGACAGGCATTCTGTCAAGGTGTGACAGCCCGAAAACAGCAGTCACCGTTGTACCTGCACCCACCTCAGATTTGATACTGAAATGTCCGCCGGTGCTTTCGGCAGCCATTTTGAAAAACGGAACGCCGAGACCGATTTTCCGGGTTTTGCGGGTAGTGTAAAAGGGGTCGGTAACGTTTTTTACCTGTTCCTCCGTCATCCCGCAGCCATTGTCCTTGATTATGACGGTAAGCATATCCTCCGACGGGTTTATGTCAACCGTTATCTCCGTAAGGGATGCGCCTGCGCTGATTGAGTTCTGCGCTATGTCAAGAATATTCAGTGATATTTCGGGAAGCATCAGTCAGCGTACTTTGCGAGAATGTCTTCAAGCATATCAACTGTGAGCTTGCCGTAAACATCGTCGTTGATTGTCATTACGGGAGCAAGACCGCAAGCGCCTATGCAGCGGCATGCGTCAAGAGAGAATTTTCCGTCGGGTGTACATTCGCCGCCGTCTATGGAAAGAATTTCCTTGAGCTTTTCATAAACATCGCCGGAGCCCTTTACATAGCACGCTGTACCGAGACAGACTGAAATTTTGTATTTGCCCTTGGGGAAAAGAGAGAACTGTGAGTAGAATGTTGCTACGCCGTAAACCTTTTCCAGGGGGAAGCCGCCTTCTTCGGAAATGATGGACTGAACCTCGATAGGAAGATAGCCATAAATATCCTGTGCCTTCTGAAGAATAGGCATCAGCGCACCGGGCTGGCTCTTGTGTTCCCTGATCATGTTGCGGAGAGCTGTTTCCTGCTCAGCGGTACCACGAAAAGGGACAGTTTTTTTCTGTTTGGAATCCATTGTCGAACCTCCTTAATAATCTGTCTGTGTTCGTTAATTAACTAACACAGTACAATATAAATACATTATAACATAAACCTCTAAAAAAAGCTACTATATATATCTACCTAAAAACTATGTCGTTTTTTGTTGAAAATAAACAAAATCAATATATCGTTTTTTTATCAGACCCGCCAAGCGGCAAAACAGCCGCTTTCTTGCATTCGGTTGGCGTCGGCTAACATTTGCCAAAAAAAGATATACAAAAACTTTGTATAAATGCACAAAAAACGACGCATATTTTCTGCTTTACATAGTTACTATTTTGTGATATAATGAAAAAAGTTATAATGTTAAGTTAGTCAAATAAACCTCAAAAGGAGAATGTTTATGACGATTTCTGAAGTTAAAGCGATTCTGGAGGCTGAACTGATATGCTGTGAGGAACAAATCGAAAAGGATGTTCACACCGCCTGCGGTTCGGATATGATGAGTGATGTTCTTGCGTATGTAAAGGACCAGTCTGTGCTGCTTACGGGTCTGTGCAATCCGCAGGTTATCAGAACTGCCGAAATGATGGATATTATCTGCATTGTTTTTGTAAGAGGCAAGCAGCCTGACGAGGCTATGATTGAGCTTGCAAAGGAAAGGGGAATACCTCTGCTTTCCACAGGACACCGCATGTTTACAGCCTGCGGGCTCCTTTATGACAAAGGCTTGCGTGGAGGTGACCAGAATTGCAGGATGTAATTACTCTCAAATATAACGTTTCCGACGATGATTTTACCCGTGCGGGCGAGGCGTCCAGCGATGTAAAGGGCAAGCTCAAGCAGCTCGGGCTGCCGCCTGACGCAATCAGAAAGGTTGCGATTTCCATGTACGAGGGTGAAATCAACATGGTTATCCATGCAAACG
>JAZNLN010000215.1:0-12248 GCA_045579125.1 Ruminiclostridium sp. | reverse complement strand
AGTAGTTATAAAGGTCGCAGTTATCAAGCAGGTTGTTGTAGAACGAAACCTTGTCTTCCTTGTTCTTGCCCATAACGGCATATTCGCCGATAATTACACCATAGCCCTTGTCGGTGAACTTTGTAAGTCTTTCGAAAAGCGAGTTCTGCTCTTCAACGTCGTCAGGCGAGCCCCACTGGTTTACGCCGTCGGTACCGCAGTAATCCCAAGGAGTGTAATAGTGAACGGAAAGAATAAGCTTATCCTTCGCCGTATCCTCGGGCATAACAAATCGGTCGTCGCAGGTCATTCCCACGTCGGTATTATAGCCCGCAATAAGCAGGAAGCGTTCAGCGTTGTTTCCGCCTGTCGAACGGATAAGCTTTACAAATTCGCTGTTTATCATGTTGGCAGTTTCGTAGCATTCGTTCTGGTTGAGAGTGCCCTGTGTGCCTGTAATGTCCTTGTCGTTAAGACGGTCGCCAAGCTCCTCGTTTGCCGATTCGAAAATGAGCTTGTCGGAATAATCCTTGAAACGTTCCGCAATCTGCGTCCACATTTCCTTATACATCACCATTGCCTCGGCACGGACTGCCTCGTCGGGCGAGCCGAACATGCCCCACCAGCCGCCGTCCCAATGGTCGTTTATGATAACGTACATATCTGCGTTGAGAGCGTAGTTTACAACCTCCTCGACACGGTCCATAAGGCGCTCGTCGATTGTATAATCCTTATCCTCAAACTTCATTCCGTTTGTCCATGCCACAGGAATACGAAGCGAGTCAAAGCCGAGGTCCTTCATGCCGTTTATCATTTCCTGCGTGGTAATGGGCTGACCCCATACGGTTTCGGAAACCGTAGGATCCATATCGTTGATATAATAATTATCGTGACCGTATGCCTCAAGAGTGTTACCGAGGTTTATACCGTTGCCCATAGCCTTGATAAGCTCTGTTGCAGTCATTCCCGACATACTTCCGTCATCTCCGCTCTCGTTTGTTCCGCTGTCTGCCTGCGTTGTTGTGTCCGCTGCGTCATTTCCGCCTGCGGTTGTTGTGCCTGCGGTTGTTGTGCCGCTGTCCGTTGTCTGCGTTCCCGTTCCGCCGCAGCCTGTCAGCATAAGCGACGCCGCAACAGCCAGAGAAGCAAGCAGGGATACTGTTTTTCTTAACTTCATAATCATTTTCCTTTCATATGTCTGATTGTTATGTAAAGGATTACACCCATGAATATATTCTATCATATCAAACAAAAAAAATCAACACCCAGCGGAAAATTTTTTATAGTTTTTATGTCGGGACCTAATTTGAACCGCAAAAAACAGTTCAGAATATACATCATTAACAAAAACGGATAAAAAAAGAAATATTTGCCTTTAAAATACAAAAAAACATTGTAAAACACAGTAAAATATGGTATAATATTTTTACTATGCCCTGACGCATAAGGAGTGAAACTATGCTGATTGACGAAGAATATATGCTCGGCGCAATACGGCTCGCAAAAAAAGCGGCAGAGCTGGGAGAATGTCCTGTCGGAGCGATTGTAACCGACAGCGGCGGAAATATAATCGGAGAGGGTTACAATCTTCGGGAAACCAACGCCTCCCCTACCGCTCACGCTGAAATACTCGCAATAAATTCAGCCGCAGAAAAGCTCGGAACATGGCGGCTTGACGGCTGTACGCTGTATGTGACGCTGGAGCCGTGCCCGATGTGTGCGGGGGCAATAATAAACTCACGGATAAAACGTGTCGTCTACGGAGCGTATGATGAAAAAGGAGGAGCGTGCAGCTCCCTCGTTGAGCTTTTTGAATATCCGTTTAACCATAAGCCGCTTGTAAGAGGCGGCATACTCGCCGAAGAATGCGGCAGACTGCTGACCGAATTTTTCGGGAAACTGCGATAGACAAATATAAAAAACAGGAAAGGAGGCACGGTATGAACAGGTACAGAACCCTTGCAACGAATACGGTTATTCTTGCGGTAGGTCAGTTTGCCGCTAAATTCCTCATCGTTATCATGATGGGATTTTATCAGAGCACACTCGGAACAACGGGCTACGGCGAAATCAACAACATAATCGACATCGCTGTTCTGCTCATGTCGTTCGCCTCGCTTTCAATCGGCGAAGGTATAATCCGTTTCGGCCTCGACAAAAGCTACCGAAAAGAGCAGGTTTTCTCAATCGGTATCCGAATAACGGTGATAGGTCTGCTGGTTTCGCTGGTGTTTATACCGGGCGTATCCCTGCTTTCCGACCTACTGCCCGATGTCGCCGTGCTGGCGCTGCTGAAGGAATATGCGTGGATTACGATGCTTTACGTCGTTACAGGCTGTCTGAAAAGCACGGTTGCGCTGTTCGTGCGCTCGGCGGGCTATGTAAGAGTGTACGCTATCGACGGAATATTCACAACGGTCGTGAATATTCTCTTTAACCTGCTTTTCCTGCTTGCTTTCAATATGGGCAACATCGGTTATCTGCTGTCGGTTATTCTTGCCGACGTATGCTCGATTTGCTTCCTGTGGTACATGGCGGACCTCAAGAGGTATTTCCTCGTTTTCGGTCTGGACAGGCACCTCACAAAGGCAATGATGAAATTCTCAATCCCCATGATACCGACCTCGGTTATGTGGTGGATTACCAACGTTTCAAGCAGCTTTTTCGTTTCGGAAATGATAAGCTTTGACGCAAGCGGCATTTACAAGGCGGCGTACAAGCTCCCGAGCATGATTGCGCTTATTTCGGGCATTTTCTCGCAAGCGTGGAACATGTCGGCGATAACGGAGAAAAATTCCCGCACTATCGCCAATTTCTACACAAACGTTTTCAACATCTTCCAGTCTTTTATATATGTGCTTGCGGCGGGACTTCTGCTTGTGGTACGCCCCGCTATCGCCATCATCTCCCCCCTCGAATTCCATATCTCATATATCTACACTCCGTTTATCATCCTCTCGGTCGTATTCACTTGCTTTTCTACGTTTATGGGAAGCGTTTATCTTGCGTCGAAGCAGTCTGTACGCTCAATGGCGACATCGGCAATGGGTGCGGGACTGAATATACTGCTTTGTTTCCTGCTCGTTCCGCTCCTTGGCATTCACGGCGCCGCAATTTCCGGCTTTATCGGATATCTCGCTATTTTTGTTGTCCGTGCGATAGACAGCCGAAAAATAGTTTACATGGATTTGAAAATCCCCAAGCTCGCAACAAATATGCTCCTTTTGTTCGCAATGGGCATGATTATTATTTTCGTACCCGACGAGCTTGCTTACTATATCACGCTTTCGGTGCTTTTCCTTGCGGTAGTTCTGCTTAACTTCCGCTCGGGAATTCAAGCGATAAAAATGATACTTAAAAAAGGACAGGAATAAAAAAGCCTCCGAGGTGATACCTCGGAAGCCTGTTTCGGTCAGATATATTTTTTCAGCTGTGCCTCGCTGTTCTTTATCAGATTAAGCAAAGCGGGCGCCTGCTGACGGTATTCGCTTTCAAGCGAGCCTGTCGTAATTTCGGGAGCGGACGAGTCGCCCTGTGCGGCGGCAGCGGCATTTCCCTCCGCAACGGAGGAGCCTGCGTCTGCGGCACGGTATGCCATATCTTCGGAAATCTCGAATATATTGGGGTTGTTCTTGGGATTGGCACGGTATGTCAGTCTGAACGCTCTGTAAACGCTGAACGTAAGCAGATTTGTCACGTTTGATGTCAGCTTGCCGTTTCCGATTTTCGAAAGCAGGGAGTAAACAACCTCTATGCTGTTCGTAAGCAACTTTTTCGACATTGTGGCAGAAATGTCACGGACGCCGCTTTGTGCCTTTTCGGTTGCGCTTGCCTCGGGAATTTCCTTTTCGGTAAGGATTGCGCCCGTGCTCGACGCAGAACGTCCGAGAAGATAGTCGGTTGATACGTTATAATAATCGGCCGCCTTAACCAGAAAATCAAGCCCGCACTCACGCTTGCCCTTTTCGTAATGCGAAAGGAGCGCCTGTGCAACTCCGAGAGAGGCCGCAACCTCTTTCTGGCTTAAATGCCGTTCTTTTCTCAATAATGATAATATACGGGGAAAATCGCTGTTCATAGTGTTTAATGTTCCTTCCGTTATTTAATGCCGCAAAGTATATTATATAAAATTTATATCACATTGTAAAGTGGCATTTTTGACAAAAAACGACACGCTTTTTGCACAAGCTGTGCAAAATCACATATAAGGAAAGGTGATAAAATGATAAATTACACGCTTTATTTCATCAGACACGGAATTACACAGGGAAATCTCGACGGAAAGTACATCGGAAAAACCGACCTTTCACTCTGCGACGAGGGATACTACGCAATTCACAGATACGCACAGGATAAGCTTTATCCCGACGTTCAGAAGGTGTATTCAAGCCCGCTTAAACGCTGTCTTGAAACCGCCGACATAATCTACCCCAACCGATATGTAAAGCAGATTGAGAACATTTCCGAATGCGATTTCGGTGACTTTGAGGGCAAAACGCAGGAAGAACTCAAAAATCTCGAAGAATATACCGAATGGCTGAAAGGCGGATATGACTCCTGCCCTCCTAACGGCGAAAGCTACGGAGATTTCACGCTCCGATGCCTGAACGGTCTTGACGAAATATTCCGTGATATGATGCACGATAAGGTGTCGAAGGCGGCGGTTATCACTCATGCGGGCGTTATTATGAACCTCATGTCGGGCTACGGACTGCCGAAGGGAAAGCCTGCGGATTTTGCGCTTAATCAGGGCGAATGCATACGCATAGATTTAAGCACGTTCCTGTGGCAGACAGGACCCGCATTTGAAATCGTAGGGAGAATAGTATGACAGAATTTGAGCTTAAACCGTTTACGCACGAATACGACGAGGACCTGCAAAAATATGCGGACAGCGCAGACATTGCCGCTAATCTCCGTGACGTATTCCCTCACCCCTACACGCTCGACGACGCCAGAGGCTACATACAGTCGCTGATTGACGCAGGCGAGGAAACACAGTGCTGCCGTGCAATTATTGTTGACGGAAAGGCTGTCGGCAGTATCGGCTTTTTCGTTCAAAGCGACGTTTACCGCAAGTCCGCAGAAATCGGCTACTGGCTCGGAACTCCGTTCCACGGGAAAGGCATAATGACCAAGGCTGTTAAGCAGATGTGCGGAATTGCATTTGAAAAATACGATATTGTGCGGATTTACGCCGAGCCGTTCGCTCATAACAAGGGTTCACGCAGAGTGCTTGAAAAAGCGGGCTTTACGCACGAGGGCACAATGAAAATGGGCTGCTACAAAAACGGAGAATACTGCGATTATTGTATGTACGCTCTTATAAAGGAGAAATGAAATGGATATCAATAAAAAATTAAGCGAGGAATTCAACATACGCCGTGAGCAGGTTGACAATACTGTTGCGCTCATAGACGACGGAAACACAATCCCCTTTATAGCACGCTACCGCAAAGAGGCTACGGGGGGACTCGACGACCAGCTGCTGCGTGAGCTGAATGAAAGGCTCGCATATCTCCGAAACCTCGAACAACGTAAGGAGGAGGTTTCTGCTTCAATAGAGGCGGGCGGAAATCTGACGGAGGAAATAGCCGAAAAGCTTGCGGCCGCCGCAACGCTTGCGGAGGTTGAGGATATATACCGTCCGTTCAAGCCCAAGAAAAAAACAAGAGCAAGCATCGCAAAAGAAAAGGGACTGCTCCCGCTTGCGGAATTCATACTTGCGCAGACCCTCGCCAGCCCAAACAGCGAGGCAGACAAATACATCGACGAGGAAAAGGGCGTTGACAGCCGTGAGGCGGCTCTGGCGGGCGCAATGGACATAATTGCGGAAATGATTTCCGACGATACGGATACAAGAACCGCTCTCGCAAAGCTGTACGCAAAAAGTTCGCTCATTATCTCAAAGGCTGTAAATCCCGACGAGGACAGCGTATACAGCAACTATTACGATTACAGCGAGGGCGCCGCAAAAATACCTACTCACCGTGTGCTCGCAATCGACAGAGGCGAACGTGAAAAGCTGCTAAAGGTTTCGGTTGAGATAGACGAAAATGCGGCGATGTACGAGATAACCAAACGCTTTGTAAAGGCGAAAAACGAAAACGGAAAGCTTGTTTCCGCCGCCGCAGAGGACAGCTTCAAGCGCCTCATTCACCCCTCTCTCGAACGCCGTGTGCGCAGCGAGCTTACGGAAAAATCCTGCGACAGCGCAATAAAGGTTTTCTCCGACAATCTGCGTCAGCTGCTTATGCAGCCGCCCGTAAAGGGTACGGTTACGCTCGGCTTTGACCCTGCGTACAGAACAGGCTGTAAAATTGCGGTCGTTGACGACACGGGCAAGGTACTTGCAACGACGGTGGTATACCCTACCCCGCCTCAGAACAAGGTTGCGGAGGCAAAAGCAACTCTCAAAAACCTTATCAAAAAACACAATGTTACAACCATAGCAGTCGGCAACGGCACAGCAAGCCACGAAAGCGAGGTTTTTGTGGCGGAGCTTATAAAGGAATGCGACCATCCCGTAAGCTACATGATGGTTTCGGAGGCGGGTGCGAGCGTTTATTCGGCAAGCAAGCTTGCGGCAGAGGAGTTTCCCGAATACGACGTTTCCCTGCGAAGTGCGGTTTCGATTGCACGCCGTTTGCAGGACCCGCTGGCGGAGCTGGTTAAAATCGACCCCAAGGCCATCGGCGTCGGTCAGTATCAGCACGATATGCCCGCCAATCAGCTTTCGGGTGCGCTCGGCGGAGTTGTTGAGGACTGCGTAAACAATGTCGGCGTAAACCTTAATACGGCGTCATTCTCGCTCCTGAGCTATGTTGCGGGCGTAAACAGCACGATAGCGAAAAATATCGTCGCATACCGAGAGGAAAACGGCTCGTTCAAGGAGCGCAAGGAGCTGCTCAAGGTTGCAAAGCTCGGCAAAAAAGCATATGAGCAGTGTGCAGGATTTTTGCGTGTGGAAAATGAGAAAAACCCGCTTGACAATACAGGCGTTCATCCCGAGAGCTATGACGCCGCAAAGAAACTGCTTGACATCTGCGGTTTCAGACTTGCTGACATCAAGGGCGGCGCACTTGCCGACATCGGCGACAGCGCACGTTCAAAGGGACTGAAAAAAATATCCGAGGAAATCGGCGTGGGCGAAATGACGCTGGAGGATATTTTAAAGGAGCTTGCAAAGCCGGGACGTGACCCGAGAGATGAACTGCCAAAACCCATGCTCCGCACAGATATTCTCGACATGAACAGTCTTACGGATGGCATGGAGCTTACGGGCACTGTAAGAAACGTTATAGACTTCGGCGTTTTCGTTGATATCGGAGTACATCAGGACGGCCTTGTCCATATTTCACAGCTTTGCGACAGGTATGTAAAGCATCCGCTCGAAGTCGTAAAGGTCGGAGATATTGTCAAGGTAAAGGTGCTCGGCGTGGACGCAAAGAAAAAACGCATTTCGCTGACTATGAAAGGATTAAACAATGGTTGAGCTGAAAATTGAATGGAATGAAAAAAATATCTCGGAATTTGTAAAATACAACATGTTCGCCAGAGGCAGATTTCAGAAAGCTATGACGATTATCTATGCCGTGTGCTTTGCAGCTGTGCTCGTACTCGGGATTGTTGCATATGCCGTGACCGGCTCGTGGCTTTACCTGCTCGCTTCGGGTGCGGCAATGCTTATGCTGGCTTCTTACTACATTTTTGCGGCTATAACAACCAAAAGCCTCGCAAAGAAAATATATACCGCCAATAAAGACAGCGGCATAAATATTATTCAGATTTCCGCCGACGACATAATTGTTTGTAGCGACGGCAAGCCCGTGGGCAGAATACCTTGGGATACAATCGCCGAAATCGCCGAAAACAAGGGCGTTGTTTACATGACGTCAAAGGACAGCGCTCTGCTCCTGCTCGAAAAGAAGAATATTACGGGCGGCACGGCGGAGGAGCTTGACGAAATAATAAAGGTGAAAAATGCAGAATTATCAAAGACTGCTTGACAAAGAGCTTGAAAGGCTCGGAGGGGTTAAAAAATTACTGCTGCACGTTTGCTGTG
The DNA here is from genome assembly GCA_045579125.1 of Ruminiclostridium sp. Lineage (GTDB taxonomy): Bacteria > Bacillota > Clostridia > Oscillospirales > Ruminococcaceae > Ruminiclostridium_E. The sequence continues at coordinate 4,204 of JAZNLN010000215.1, read as the reverse complement.
CGCCGTGCAGCAGTTATGTTCTCGAATACCTTTCGGAATATTTTGAAATCACAGTGCTTTTCTATAACCCGAACATTTCGGAGAAAGCGGAATTTGAAAAAAGGCTCGCCGAGGAACAGCGGCTGGTAAGCGAAATGCCGCTTAAAAATCCCGTTTCGATTATTGGCTGCGACTATATCCCCGACGAATTTTTCGCCGCAGTAAAGGGGCTTGAAAATGAGCGTGAGGGCGGCAGACGGTGCTACGAATGTTACAGACTGCGCCTCGCAAAAGCGGCCGACATGGCAAAGGAAATCGGGGCGGACTATTTCACGACAACGCTTTCGATAAGCCCGCTGAAAAATGCCGAATGGCTCAACGAAATCGGCGCAGAAGAAAGCGAGCGGGTCGGCGTACCGTATCTTTTCTCCGATTTCAAGAAGAAAAACGGCTACAAGCGCTCGATTGAACTGTCGGAGCAGTATAAGCTTTACAGGCAGAATTTCTGCGGCTGTGTTTTCAGCAAGCGGCGGGATTTCATTTTTGAAAAAAAATATTAGCAGCACTTTTTACGAGGGTATGATTTACGGAGAAAAATATGGAACAGCTGTTGTTTATCTTTGGCATAATAAGCATAATCGCGTGTGTTCTGTCCTTGCTGTTTGCCCTGCTAAATCGGCACGGATATTATAATCTGCACGACGGAGAAGGAGATATTTACGCCAGACTGCGCCGCAGAATGATTATTTCCTTTATAACAGGGATAATTCTTGCCGTAACAGGAGCTGCGTGCATTATAGCCTCCTCTGTGATATAATAACAGAAAAAATCCGAAGAAGACCGGAATCTTCCTCGGATTTTTTTATTTAATTTGTAAACGTCGAAACAACAGGACAGCCTAAAATACAAAGCTCGTACTCCTGTTTTCCTGTGACGAGGTGAGGGGAAACGGAATATGAATAGCCAAGCCCGGAATAACATCCGACGTCGGTTTCAACGCAGAATACCGGCGCATTTTCGCTGTTCACCCGAATAAAATCAACCGCAAACAGACACGCCCACAGCGCTATAACCGACAATGCTATAACTGCGGCCTTCTTTGCTTTTTTCATACCGTCTCCTTACCATATTAAACGGGCATTACCTTGTTTGCCTTGTCAGCGTGAACATTGTCAATGCCGTTTTTCTTATCTCTGCGCTTTTCAAAGAACTTTTCAGCAACCTGTCCGAACATTGCGTAGCTGAGAACGTCCTCCTCCTGCTCTGTCCATGCGGCAGCCTCTGCCTTGAGCTTATCAAGCTCGGGAGCAAGAAGGTCAGCAGGACGGCAGTCGATAGGCTCTTCGTCGCCGATAATCATTTTTCTGAATGCAGGGTCGATAGGAGCGGGAGTCTTTCCGTACTCGCCTCTTACAAGACCCTTGAATTCCTTGGCAACCTGCTTGTAGCGTTCGCCCATGATAACGTTGAGAACTGCCTGTGAGCCGACAATCTGCGATGTGGGAGTAACGAGGGGAGGATAGCCTGCGTCCTGACGAACACGGGGGATTTCCTTGAGCACCTCTTCGAACTTGTCGGACTGTTTCATTTCCTTGAGCTGGTTTACAAGGTTGGAAAGCATGCCGCCGGGCACCTGGTAAAGGAGCGTGTTAGCGTCAACGCCCATAACCTTGGGAACAAGCTGATTATTTGTAAGATACTTTTCACGGAGAGTCTGGAAATAGTCACGCACCTCGTTAAGCTTTGCGAGGTCAAGACCTGTGTCGTACTCTGTGCCCTGAAGCGCCGCAACCATAGACTCGGTAGCAGGGTGAGATGTGCCGAGCGAAAGCGGCGACATAGCCGTATCTATTACGTCAACGCCTGCCTCGATAGCCTTCAAATGCGCCATTGAAGCAAGACCCGATGTGTAGTGTGAGTGGAGCTGAATAGGAATCTTTACGTTTTCCTTGAGAGCCTTTACGAGGTCGTATGCAACGTAGGGCTTTAACAGACCTGCCATATCCTTGATACAGATACTGTCAGCGCCCTCGCTTTCAAGCTGCTTTGCAAATTCTACGAAGCTTTCCGTGCTGTGAACGGGGCTTAATGTGTAGGAAATGCACGCCTGGAAGTGTGCGCCTTCCTTCTTTGTAGCCTTGATAGCAGTTTTCATGTTGCGGATGTCGTTGAGTGCGTCAAAAATTCTGATGATGTCGATACCGTTAGCCACGCACTTCTGAACGAAGTATTCAAGAACGTCGTCGGCATAATGACGGTAACCGAGCATATTCTGCCCTCTGAAAAGCATCTGGAGCTTTGTGTTGGGCATTTCACGCTTGATTATGCGGAGTCTGTCCCAAGGGTCTTCGTCAAGGAAGCGGAGACATGCGTCAAAAGTAGCGCCGCCCCAGCATTCAACCGAATGGAAGCCGATTTTATCAATAGCGCTTAAAATCGGGAGCATTTCGTCCATTGTCATACGAGTCGCAATCAGGGACTGATGAGCGTCACGAAGAATGGTCTCTGTAATTTTTACTTTAGCCATTGAAATAATTTCCTTTCATTAAGCGTTGAGTGTTACAACTACTGCGCCCGTATCAACGGAATCGCCCTTTGCAACGTTGATTGACGCAACTACGCCGTCAGCGGAAGAAACGATGTCGTTCTCCATCTTGAGAGCCTCAAGAATTGCAACAACCATGCCGTTTGTTACCTTATCGCCTACCTTGACCTTTACGTCAACGATTGTGCCGGGCATGGGAGCTTCGATTTTTACGCCGCCCTGTGCACCTGCGGGAGCTGCTTTGGGTGCAGCCTTGGGAGCTGCCTTGGGTGCGGGTGCTGCTGCGGCAACGGGAGCGCTGCCTGCGTCAACTTCTTCAACAGCTACGTCATAAGCTGTTCCGTTTACGGTAATGTTATATCTTTTCATATCGGTAAATCCTTTCTATCAATATACGAAGTTAATGTGCTTTCTTGCGGGAGAAGCAACTCTCTTGCCCGAAATCATGTCAAGCGCAGACATTGCCGCAAACTTGATTCCGTCGTCCTCGACAACTCTGTCTACCATGCCTGCACCTGCCGCACAGAATGCAGAAGCGTTTTCTGCGATATATTCCTCGACGGAATCAGCGGAATCGCTGTTGTTCAGGAATATGGACGCCGCCTTGGGAGATGCGGGTGCGATAACGGCATTTTCGGATGCGATTGTAAAATCAGATACGGCGGATGTGCCTGCGAATGCCGCAAATGCACTGCCGTATGCCTTGCCTGTAACAAGGGTAATCTTTGCGGTAGTTGCGCTCGCATAAACCTGTGCAAGCTTTGCACAGTCACGAACGGAGCCTGCAAGCTCGGACGCAACACTGCCGCCGAAGCCTTCTGTATCAAGAATTGTGATTACGGGGATTGAGAATGCGTCGCAGAAGGAAACAAAACGTGCAATCTTTGCGCAGTCAGCCGCAGAGAGCTTGTCGCCTGTCTTGTTTGTTGCAACAAAGCCGACGGTTCTCCAGTTTGCGCTGCCGAGTGCAACTGCGGAGGCGGAGCCGAAAGCGGAATAAAGCTCAACGGCGCTGTTTGTATCAGCGAGAGCGGAAATAGCGTCCATGCCCTTTAACGAGGGAGCGAAAGCCGCATCGTTATCGCTGTAATAATTGTTTCCTGCGGGTTCAAGGTTGTTGGAGGGGAGAATTCTGACAATCATCTTGATTTTTTCGATAGCGTCGGAATCGTCCTTGGCTACGATAGCCGCTGTGCCCGATGCGGCTGCGTTTGCCGCTGTGCCTGCGCCTGCTGTCTTGCCGTCCTCGGCAACAAACGGAGCAGTCATGAAAAATTCGGACTTTTCGTTCATTACCACGAAATCAGCCATGCATGCAGTCATTGCCGCCATACCGCCGCAAAGGCCTGCTACATAAGCTATCTGCGGAACAACACCCGAAAGCTGTGCGCTTGCGGAAGCTATTTCGCCGTATGCGTTAAGCAGAGAAATACCCTCGGCAATATCTCCGCCCTTTGAATCGTAAATTGTAACAACGGGAGCGCCGTTCTTTACAGCAAGCTGATAAAGCTTGTTGATTTTTGCAGACGCCGCCTTGCAGACCGCACCGCCCTTAACGCTGATGTCCTGGGATACGGCGTATACCGTCACGCCGTCAACAAGACCGTAGCCTGTAATTACTCCTACCGCAGCACCGTCGGAGGTAACAAACTTGTCGGTTTCAACAAAGCTGTCCTCGTC
>JAZNLN010000214.1:0-20059 GCA_045579125.1 Ruminiclostridium sp. | reverse complement strand
GGCTCTAATCAATGAGGGTGTTGACGCTGCTGCGGTTTCGGGTGCGTTAGGTCACTCGGTTATAAGTACGACGACCTCAATTTACTGCCACGCATTTCAGCAGGCACAGGCAAGAGCAAGCGACGCAATCGCTTCCGTCCTCGACTTTTCCTCAAAAGGAAAACGAGGCGCATAAGTTACGCCAAAGGACAAGAATGCTCAATAAAGGACAGATAAAGGACAAAACCGAATTTCGGACAAAAAGAAAACTCTCAAACGGCTGTTTTAAGCCATTTGAGAGTAACTGTTGTGGTGACCCGTACGGGAATCGAACCCATGATTCCGCCGTGAAAGGGCGGTGTCTTAACCTCTTGACCAACGGGCCTTGATAATCCGCTGTATTTGGCTGCTGCCAAAGACTATGATAAACATAACACGGATTGATGCTGCTTTTGCAAAAGCAATGGTAGCGGCAGTCGGATTTGAACCAACGACACCCTGGGTATGAACCAAGTGCTCTAGCCAACTGAGCTATACCGCCATAAGTTCGTTTCAGCGACTATTAGAGTATATCACATATATTATGATTTGTCAATACTTTTTTAAAATTTTTTAAAATTTATTTTTTGCGACAGTAATCAACGGGTTATTTCAGCAGCTCCGAAAGCTCGTCAATCTTTTTCTGACTGCATTCGGCCTTATCTGCGAACGGAAAAACAATGCCCATGCGTTCGTATTTTTCCATGCAAAGCTTGCGGAATGGGAGGAGTTCTATTTTCCTGAGATTGCTGTATTTTCGTGCGCATTCGCATAGCCGTTCCACGCTGTCGGGCGTGTCGTTCAGAGTGGGAACTATAACCTGCCTTATCCATAAGGGCACGTTCATTTCTTCGGTCAGGCGCAGAAAATCAAGCACCCTCGCATAGTCAGCCTTGCAATAGGTGCGATAATCTTCTTCGCTTGTGAACTTTATATCGCAGATTACGAGGTCGGTGTGCGCCAGCACCTTTTCGGCGCCGTGCAGGCATACCCCCGAAGTGTCGAGGGCTGTGTTTATTCCGTTTTTGTGCAGTTTTTCGAAAAGCTCTGCAACGAAATCTGCCTGTGCGAGCGCTTCGCCGCCCGATACCGTCACGCCGCCGTCTTTGCCGAAATACGGCTTGAAACGGAGCGCTTTTGCAACGATTTCGTCGGACGTGCAGTCGCTTCCACCGTCAAAATCCCATGTGTCGGGATTGTGGCAGTAGGCGCAGCGGATAGGGCAGCCCTGCATAAAAACAACAAGGCGTACGCCTGGTCCGTCAACTGCGCCCATGCTCGTAAACGAATGTACCTTTCCCGTCATCAGCACATACCGCTGTGGAATGTGCGGGAGATTACTTCCTTCTGCTGGTCCTTGGAGAGCTTGTGGAAGTTTACCGCATAGCCCGAAACACGGATTGTAAGGTTGGGGTATTTTTCGGGGTGCTCCATTGCGTCAATCAGCATTTCACGGTTCATTACGTTTACGTTGATATGCTGTGCGTTCTGTGCGAAATATCCGTCGATTATGCTGTTGAGGTTTGAATATCTTTCTTCGTCGGAGTGGCCGAGTGCGTCGGGGATAATCGAGAATGTGTTTGAAATGCCGTCACGGCAGGTTGCGTACGACAGCTTTGCAACAGAGTTGAGCGACGCAAGCGCACCATTCTTGTCACGGTTGTGCATGGGGTTTGCGCCGGGAGCAAAAGGCTCGCCCATTTTTCTGCCGTCGGGCGTGGAGCCCGTTTTCTTGCCATATACCACGTTCGATGTGATTGTGAGGATTGAGAGTGTGTGCTCTGCGTTGCGGTAGGTCGGGATTTTTTTAAGCTCGTTGAAGAAAAGCTCAACCTGTTCCTTTGCAAGCAGGTCAACACGGTCGTCGTCGTTTCCGAAGCAGGGGAATTCGCCTGTTGTTTCGAAGTCTGTGATAAGACCGGTTTCGTTGCGGATGACCTTTACCTTGGCGTACTTGATTGCGGACAGCGAGTCGGCAAGCACGGAAAGTCCCGCAATGCCGAATGCCATAAAGCGGTGTACGTCTGTATCATGGAGAGCCATCTGTACCTTTTCGTAGGCGTACTTATCATGCATATAGTGAATCATGTTCATTGCAGTAACGTATGTTTTGGCAAGCCACGGACGGTATTTTCCGAGCAGCTCCATTACCTCGTCATAATCGAGATATTCTCCCTCAAATTTGCCCATGTCGGGAGCGACCTGGATTCCGTACTTTTCGTCACGTCCGCCGTTAAGGCTCATAAGGAGCAGCTTTACAAGGTTTGCTCTTGCTCCGAAGAACTGCATGTCCTTGCCTACACGCATTGCCGAAACGCAGCAGGCAATAGCGTAGTCGTCGCCATAGTAGCTGCGCATAAGGTCGTCGTTTTCGTACTGAATTGCGTCGGTATCGCAGGATACTTTTGCCGTGTAGCGCTTGAATGCCTTGGGCAGATTCTGCGACCAGAGCACGGTAAGGTTAGGCTCTGCGGAGGGACCGAGCGTGTAAAGTGTGTTGAGCATACGGAAGCAGTTTTTCGTTACGAGGGTGCGGCCGTCGTCGCTCATGCCGCCGAGGGATTCGGTAATCCACATCGGGTCGCCTGCGAAAAGCTCGTTATATTCGGGCGTGCGGAGGTGACGTGCCATACGGAGCTTCATAACGAAATCGTCCATTATCTCCTGCGCCTGTTCTTCGGTGAGTGTGCCGTTTTTGAAATCACGCTCCATGTAAATATCTATGAATGTAGATGTTCTGCCGAGGCTCATTGCGGCGCCGTTCTGTTCCTTGATTGCGCCGAGGTATGCGAAATAAAGCCACTGCACAGCTTCAACCGTGTTGGATGCGGGGGCTGAAATGTCATAGCCGTACATCTTTGCCATTTCCTTGAGCTTGCCGAGAAAGTTAATCTGCTGGAAAAGCTCCTCAAGGCGGCGGATTTTGTCTGCGTCCATAAGCTCGGACGCCAGCGCACGCTTGTCCGCCTGCTTTTGTGCGATAAGCACGTCAACGCCGTAAAGAGCGACACGGCGGTAGTCGCCGATGATTCTTCCTCTGCCGTATGCGTCGGGAAGACCTGTTATAATTCCGACGTGGCGTGCGGCCTTTATGTCGTCGTTGTATACACGGAAAACACCGTCGTTATGGGTTGTTCTGTACTGGAACTCCATTTCAACCGTGTCGGACAGCTTGTAGCCGTAGGCCTCGCATGCCTTTCGTGTCATATTGATTCCGCCGAACGGGTTTACGCCTCTTTTAAGCGGTCTGTCCGTCTGGAGACCGACGATGATTTCGTTCTCCTTGTCAAGATAGCCGGGGTTGTAGTTTGTAAGGGAGGTTACGGTCTGCGTGTCAATATCAAGCACGCCGCCGAACTGCTGTTCAAGGTCGAAAAGATGATTGAGTTTTTTGTTGAGTTTCTTTGTTCTTTCTGTTGCACCCGAGAGGAAGCTTTCATCGCCCGTGTACTCGGTATAATTCTTGTTGATAAAATCACGCACGTTGATTTCGTTTTGCCATTCTCCTGCGGCAAAGCCGTTCCACTGTTTAAATTCCATATGTACCATCCTTTCTGTATCGGCCGGCAAAAACAAAAAGAGCAGCCGTAAAAAAGCTGCCCAGACGGTCGGCAATACAAGCATGATATCCATGTAGTGCTCTACATTATCCGTCAGTAAATCATGCCGTTGATATTCGTTTGTTCTGTATACAGTATAGCACACACGGCAGCGTTATGTCAACGCCCAAAAGGACGAATTTGAATTACTGCCGAGGGATTATTTTGTTGATTATGCAACGCTCGCAGTTTCGTATCCGTCGGCAAAAGAAGAAACCGTCCCCGACATCACGTCGGGAACGGTCGTTGTTATTTTATTCGGCAGCCGTAGCGTCCTGTGCCATCTTCTCACGGTAGGGATCAAGATAGCCTTCGATAGAGTTATAGTACTCGTCACGGAGCTGTGTGAAGGAAGCTCCGTGCCAGAGAGGACCGTCAAGCATGGACTTTTCACCCTGACCTGCAAGGAGCAGCTTCATATCATCGGAGAAGCCGTAGTAGTCGTCGAATACAAAGGTGAATACGCCTCTTGAAGCGTCCGTCATATCAAGTAAAACATCATACTGTTCTTCTGTGTAGTAAGGGTTGAACTTTTCCTTACGAGCAGCGCTGCAGTCGGGGCAGGTAGTAAGAGTTTCGTTTTCTTCTTCTGTGAATCTGTGCTTGCAGTCTGCGCATACAGCCGCATACTTAGGAGAGGAGTCGGTTGCCTTTTCTCTTGCTTCGGCAACGTTTTCGGGGTCTGTCTTTTCTGTTCTGTTAAGTACAATCCAGTCGAGAGCGCCCTTTATGTTTTTTGCACCCGAGGGAATCATGTAGCCCGCTGTACCCATTGCCTGATAATAAGCGTCTGCCTTTTCATCTCTGGGGAAGGGAACGAATGCCATTTCGCAGTCGATGTTCTTCTTGTCGAGATTCTTCCACGATGCGCCGTAAGCCCATGAAGCCTGCATGCCGAGGAAGAGGAGGTTGCCGTCGAGGAATGCTTCTTCGGGCGACTTGTAGCCTTCGCCGAAATAGCCCTGTCTGGAGAGGCTTTCGAGCCAGTCCATAGCTCTCTGGACATTCTGGCTCTTGAGGTTGTTTTCGATTAAGCCGTCATGCACGTCGATAATTGTTGTACCTGTTGTAGCAACAAATGCCATGGCTTCAACGCCTGTGTAGCCGATGTGGTTTTCGTCAGCGTTGCACCATTCTTCGATAAGGTCTTCGAATGCGGACCATGTCCATTCGCCGCTGTGGTATAATTCCATCGGGTCGTCAAGACCGTATTCTTCGAGCACGAGTCTGTTATAGTTGAGCGAATAGTTGTCAACGAGCTCGTTGGGAACGTAGTAATGCTTGCCGTTGTATGCAAATTCTTCCGCTACGTCCTTCATTCCCGACCAGAGATCGCTGTCAAGGTCGATATATGTATCGAGAGCGGTATACATATTCTTTGACATGCCATGAGGGAAGGACATCCACTCATATCTTACAATATCGGGAGAGAGGTCGGAGGAAAGAAGCACGCCGAGTCTGTCAAAATATGCAGAGCCCGAGGTGGTTATTTCCTGTTCAATCTCTGCGTTGTATCTTTCCTTGAAGAGGGATACCATTTCCTCGTTGTTTGCGAGAAGATCCTCGTAAACAAGCCACTTGATTGTGCCTGTCGGAGCGTTCGGGTCGATTGCGACTGCCTCTACCTCTTCAAACTCCTTATTGCTTGCCTTTTCGCCTGTTGTTGTGGTTACTGCGGGGTCTCCGCCTGTATTGTCATTGGCTGCTGTCGTTGTTGTTCCTGCGTCCTTGCTTCCGCCGCAGCCTGCAACACCCAGTACAAGAGAAGCGGCGAGTAACGCTGAAATAAGTCTGCGTTTGTTCATAAAATTTTTCCTTTCGTTTATTATGAATACGTTTACATACCCACTTCTAATATTCTAACACATTCTTATTTGTAGGTCAAGTGACTTATTATCAAAAATAAAATCAGTTTTTTGTTTATTATCAACAAAAAAATCGGCGGAGATTATTTTTATGTCACAAATCGGAATGTGATTCGGCGTATCTGCTTTACAAAACGGAATAATTGTGATATAATTGTGTAAATGTGTTCTGCCGTAAAATGCAGTGACAGGAGATGGTTTTATAACACTGAATATCGTTCTCGTCGAGCCGAGAATACCGCAGAATACGGGAAATATAGCCCGTACCTGCGCCGCAACGGGCAGCCGTCTGCACATAGTAAAGCCGATGGGCTTTGAAATCGACGACAGACAGCTCAAAAGAGCAGGTCTTGATTACTGGCATCTGCTTGACATAACGTATTACGACGGGCTTGGTGATTTTTTTGAAAGGAATAAAGGCGGCGTGTTCCGTTATTATTCAACCAAAGCGCCGAACTGTTATTCGGATGCGACCTATCCCGACAACTGCTACATTGTTTTCGGCAGGGAGGACGCAGGACTGCCCGAGGAGCTGCTTGCGGCAAATCAGGAGAACTGTGTGCGTATCCCGATGATAAACAACGATGCGGCAAGAAGTCTTAATTTATCAAACAGCGTTGCGGTCGGCGCATACGAGGTGCTTCGGCAGTGGGGCTTCCCCGAGCTGAAGAATAAGGGCAGACTGAACGGTTACGAATGGAAATAAAGGAAGGGAAATTTCATGAGCAAGATTAAAATTATTTCTGACAGCGGATGCGATATTACCAAGGAGGACGAAATCAGATACGGCATCGACCTTATGTCGTTCGAGGTTACGCTCGGCGACAAAAGCTATATCGAGCGTGTGGACATGTCGAACTTTGATTTTTACGAGCTGATTGACAAGTCGGACGACCTGCCCAAGACATCGCAGATTACAAAGTTCCGTTTTATCGAAAAATTTACAGAATGCATCGAGGCGGGCTACGATGACGTTATCGTAGTTCTTATCAACTCCACGGGCTCCGCAACATATTCGAACGCCGTAGCGGCGGAAAAGGAACTGCGTGAGGGCGGCGAGCTCGGCAATACGAAAATTCACATCGTTGACAGTCATTGCTACTCTCTCGGCTACGGCTACCCGATAGTTGAAGCGGCAAAGAAAATCGAGGCGGGACAGTCTGCCGAACAGATTGTTTCCTATCTTGAGGACTGCTTTGACAGAGTTGAAATATACATCGTTGCGTTCGGCCTCCGTCACATGAAGAAGTCGGGCAGAATCAAGGCGGCGTCCGCATTCCTCGGCGAGCTCATGTCGCTCCGTCCGATTATTTCTCTTATAGACGGCGAGAGCATAGTTGTAAAGAAATCGAGAGGCGACAGAAACGCAGTTGCTGATGCGGTTGAATATATTTCGAAAAGAGTTACTCCCGAAACACCGTGGCAGGTGCTCCGCACTACTGTCAAGTCATATGAGGATGACTTTATCGAACAGTTCACCAAGAAAACAGGCAGAGAGCCGTCGATGGTTACGCAGTGCGGATATGTTGTTGCCTGCAATGCAGGACCGCAGTTCTTCGGCGTAATCGTAAGAGGAAATCCCCGCAGATAAAGCAGATATAATAACAAATCCCGCTGTTTACGAACAGCGGGATTTATTTTGCACGGCGCAGATTATGCATATAAATATTTTCGCCGCACTGTTTTTGCAGTACGGCGATTTTTCGGTATTTGCTTCTGCCTATGCGGAGCGGTTATTTTTACAGCTCCTTTATTATGCTTGCCGCAAAATGCTTTACCTCAATTTTGTCAGCGATTTCCCAAAGCCTTGACGTGCAGACAAGCAGCTTGCCCGATTTGGTTTCGAGCTCGTAAAGCAGACCCAGCTTGTGACAGCGCTCCGTGTTGTCAATCGGCTGAACGGCGGGGGTGATGTCCGTGCCGTCGATTATGTCGCAGTGGCTGTGCATTGCGATTTCAAACCACTGCGGCGTAGAATAGTTTTCGCAGGGGAAAGAGGAGAGGTATCTGCTTGAGGTGTCGACGAGCATTCCGAGCGTACCTACGGGAACAGGTCTGTTCATGCTTTCGGAGATTGAGCGGAACATGGGATAGTTCCAGAAGTCCGTGCAGTATGTGTTCTGAATGGTGTTTTCGCTTTCTTCGGGAACAAGAATTACTTTCTTTCCCTCCGCAAGCAGTTTTTCCGCCGCCTCACGGCTCCTTGCGATTTCCGCAAGCTTGTTGTTTGCTACGATGTGGCGGTCGGTGATTTCTACCGATATTTCGGGGAAAATCCAGATTGTGTATTCGTTGCATACGTTTTGCTTACGGATTTCAAGCGTGAGCGTCGCTCTGGTCGGCCGGGAAATGTCGGAAAGACTCATGCTTACCTGTCCCGCACGGGTTACACGTCCGCCGTCGCATCTGAAGTCGAACTCAAGCTTTCTTTCGCTGCCGTTTATGTCAAGGGTGCAGACGACAGTACCGTCGGTTATTTTATCCCTGCCGCAGCTTGATATGATGACATCAAACGCAAGCAGCTCGTCGGCGCAGTATACAAGCTTCGGGAGTTCTGCGAGGATGACGCTCTGCGAGCAGAATTCACGCCACTTTTCAATCGAGATTATATTTTTGCTGTCCATAAAGGCGTCGAGTATTCCGACAAGCGCCACGCCCTGTCCGTTAAAGTCCTGGAGGTCAAGGAGCTGGAAGCCGCTTAGTTCGCCCGAACGCATTGCCGTTTCGATTTCCGCCTTGTAACAGTCCGCCGCAAGCTTGCCCGTTGAGTTGAAGAACTGCCTGCGCTGGCCGTAAATTCCGCTCTTTTCCATATTTTCACGCCATGTATGGAGATAGAACGGCTTGGACGAGCCTGTGTATTTCTTTTCCTCGTCGAAATCGGGGAAAAATGAGTATTGTCCGACCTCGTGCGAGATTACGGGGATATTGCAGATAAGCTCTCCGCCCGCAGTTTCCGCACGGACTTTTTTTACGCCCGTTCCGTACTGTATTTCGATTTCGCCGCCCTTGCTCACGCAGTCGGACGCCGAGGCGGAAATGATTTCGTCGTAATTATGGCTGAAATTGGGAGCCTGGGTCTGTATGTGTCCCTGCGGAGCGTCGCACATCGCATACGAGCCCCTGTAAAGCCTTTCCCGTGAGAAGCGAACGCCGCAGAGGAATTGCTCCTCTTCGAGAACTGCGGGAACAAACTGGAAATTATTTGAGCCGCTTGTGTAGAAAATCGAGGGGTGGAGCTTCTTGTATTGAGCGAGTATCTCGTTAAGCTTTTCCTGATTGCCCCACAGCTCGTTTCCGAGGGACATCATTCTGAACGAGGGATGGTTGCCGTATTCTTTTATTATGCGGAAGCCCTCCTCTATGAGGAACCGCTGTTCGTTTTCGTTGTGATTTTCGTCGGCGGGAGTGGTTATTGTGCCCCAGAACGGAAGCTCGGGCTCCATGTATATGCCAAGCTCGTCTGCCGCCTCAAATGCCGCCTCGGGAGGACAGCAGGTGTGGAAACGGTAGTGGTTTATGCCGTACGCTTTTGCGACGGAAAGCCGTTCGAGCCAGGCGTCCTTATCGGTCGGTGCATACCCCGTGAGGGGGAACAGCATGCCGTCGTGCTTGCCTCGGAGGAATGTTTCCTCTCCGTTTACGAGCAGTTTTCTGCCGTCGGACGAGAACTGCACCATGCCGAAAACCGTCGTGTAGACGTCGTCAGCGCATTCTATCTTCATTTCGAGAATGTTCTGCTCGTCCTCGCTCCACAGATTGTCACGGAGCGGCACGTTATACATTGCGGAAAATCTGCCGCCGCTGAAGCCGTAGACGCACTTTCCGATGTATCTGCCGTTAGTTCTGTTTACGGCGGATATTTCAACCCTGCCTGCGTCCTTGCCTGCAACAAAGCCGTTTACGGTAACGGTCTGCGAGGGGACGTCCGCCTCTATGAGAACGTCGTGAATGTACGTCTTGGGGTAGAAACGGATTTCAATTCTGCCCGTAATTCCGAGCCAGTTCGTCTGTGTGTCCGCAGAGGTCAGGTGGCCTCCGCCCGTGGGGTATCCGACGTTGCTCACGCAGATTGCGATTTCGTGCTTTCCTGCGGTCATGTGCTCGGTTATGTCGTATCTGTGAGGGGTGCACAGGCTGTTCTGCGTGCCTATTTTCTTTCCGTCTATGTAGACCTCGGTTATGCGGGTTCTTTCGAGGAACAGCTCCGCCGTGCCGCCGCTGTAATCCCTGTCGGTTTCGAACTCACGTCTGACCCACATGTGTCCCTCCCAGCGGTATGTATCCGTCAGGCTGCCGAGGAGCTTTTCCTCGCAGGGCGGGCATTTGCGGGCGTGCGACAGCGTATCGGGAAGGCATATTTCATCCTCATACCGTGTCGGTTTCTTTTCTTTTTTTTCGGACAGCCGCAGCTCCCAGCTGCCGCTTAAATCAAGGCGGTCAATCATTTATATTCCTTTCAGTCTGCGGTTGCAGATGTGTGTAATCGTTATCTTATTGTAGCATATTATCGTATCTAAATCAATAGTTTTTGACAAAAAAATCCGCCGTGCTTTTACGGCACGGCAGATTTTCACGCAGCCTTAATCGGCAAGACCGAAGCTCACACTGAGGGCGGTGTTGACCTTGTTCATCGAAACGCTGTCAAGTTCCCCCATGCGTTCCTTGAGCCTTTTTTTATCCAATGTACGAACCTGTTCGAGCAGAACTACCGAATCCTTGGCAAGACCGCAGTCAACTGCGCCTATTGATATGTGCGTGGGCAGCTTTGTCTTTTCCTTCTGACTTGTTATTGCGGCGGCTATAACAGTCGGGCTGTGTCTGTTGCCGACGTCGTTCTGCACAATAAGCACAGGCCGTACTCCGCCCTGTTCGGAGCCGACTACGGGGCTCAGGTCGGCGTAGTAGATTTCACCTCGTCTTATTGTCATATTTCTTCCTTTCTTTTTGCTGTATGTTGTACCTATATTTTTAACCGGCACACCGATATTATTCATTTGCACACATAATATATTTTATTACAGGAGTTGACATTTGTTGCAGAAATGGAGTATAATTAAAGAAAATCTGAACTGCGTCTGCGGACGGCTGCAAGCGTTGTATGGACGCACAGTGCCCGCCTGCACGACGGAAAGGAATACTATGAAAAAGATAAAAGTTACTGCGGCGGTCATTGCGGCGGCAATGCTGCTTTGCTCATGCTCGGGGGACGGCGGACAGACAACGACATCGTCGGTTACGACGACTGCTGTGACAACTGCGACGACCGAAGGCACAGCGGCGGATACATCGCAGCCTGAAAGCGGAACAGCATCGGAAACACAGGCGGCGGCAACCACAGCGGCAGATTCGTCGGAGAATACAACTGTATCCGAAAGCAATACTGCGGAGCCCGCCGACACATCGGCAGAAAACGGCGCACAGTCTGCAATGCCTGATATTTCGGACCCCGCCGGGCTTGTTGCGATAGAAAGCGACGACCTGCTGACGGCGGATGAACGCCTTGAAATAATCAAAAGCGCACAGCATGCGCAGGACGGAACGGGACGTGTCGCAAAGGCGCTCGCCAAAGCGGCAAACGGCGAGGAAATCACGGTTGCCTACATCGGCGGTTCAATCACCGAGGGCATAAGCGCAGGTGCGGAGGGCTGCTATGCAAGGCTTTCGTACGAATGGCTGTGCAGTCAGTTCCCGAATACCACTATAAACTACATAAACGCAGGACTCAGCGGAACTCCGTCCTCGCTTGGCGCAGTCCGTGCCGAGCGTGACATTCTTGATGTCAGCACACCCGATATCGTGTTTGTTGAGTTTGCGGTAAACGACGGTCAGAATGCGTATAACAAGACGATGTACGAAAGCCTTGTAAGACGATTCCTTGAGCTTGACAACGAAACGGCGGTCGTGCTGCTGTTCACCGTTCTGAAGAACGGCTACTCCTGTCAGGAGCATATGAGCGCAGTCGGCGAGCATTACAGCCTGCCTATGATAAGCCTGCCCGATTCTCTCGTGCCCGCATTCGAAAGCGGCACGCTTGAATGGAGCAATTACTCCGACGACGAGTCGCACCCGAACGTATGGGGACATGAGCTTGTCGCACAGTTTATACAGTATTACTTTGCGGGGGTAATGGCTTCGGCGGACGATAGCGGTACGGCGGAATACACGCTGCGCAGCGACCTGCTTTTCGACGGAGTATATTCCGATGTGCATTTCGTTGACAGCAAGAGCATTACGCCCGTCGAGTGCGGAGAATTCAAGGAAAACTCCACACGCATAATGCAGTCGTTCCCCAACGGCTGGCACCACAGAGGCGGCGGCACCGACCCGATAGTTTTCGAGTTCGAATTCAAGGACCTGTTCCTTGTTGTGAACTGCAACAATAACGCAGGCTATGGTGCGGCGGATGTATATGTTGACGGCGAGCTGGTTTCAAGCGTGAGCGCCAATCGTGAGAGCGGCTGGGGCAACCCCGAGGCAGACCTTGTTTATACGAGCGACACGGCGGCAAAGCATAGGGTAGAAATCAAGCCTACCGAGGATACTCAGAAGGGATTTTTCGGACTTCTTGGTCTGGGATATACGGAATAAAGAAAGGATGAATTTAAAATGGCAAAGGATGCAGCAAAAAAGGCAAAGGAAAAGGCAAAGGGCGTAGCAGGCGAGTTCAAGGCGTTTATTACAAGAGGTAACGTACTTGACATGGCAGTCGGCGTTATCGTCGGTACTGCGTTTACAAAAATCGTAAACAGCCTTGTAAGCGACATTATCATGCCCGCAATCGGTATGCTGACGGGCAATGTAAGCTTTTCCGATATGAAGCTTGTGCTTGCGGAGGCAATTACCGAGGTCGGAGCAGACGGCGAGCTTGTTACAATCAAGGAAGCGGTTACTCTCAACTACGGCACATTTATCGACACTATCATCAGCTTCCTGCTGATAGCTCTTTCGGTATTTGTAATGGTTAAGACAGTCGGCGCACTCGCCCGCAAGAGAAAGGCAGAGGAAGAGGCGGCGCCCGCTCCCGAGCCCGAAAAGGTTGACCCGCAGATTGAACTGCTGACGGAAATCAGAGATATGATGAAGGAACAGCAGGGCAAAAAGGAATAACCCGAAATACATAAAGAAACTCCCGATTCGGCTGCATGCCGTTTCGGGAGTATTTTGCTTTTTATGCGGAAAAATATTGGCGCTGTTTTAACGGTATTCCGCAGTTACTTCGCTGTATATTTCCGCCATTGCCTTTACGGCGTTTTCCGTGCTGTACGGCTTTACGTTTTCGAGAGCTTTTCTTCCCATTTCTGCCGCAAGCTGCGGGTCTGAGTGCAGTTTTTTCAGAGCCTCTGCGTAGCCGCTGACGTCGTCGTATGCGAGGCGTATTCCGTTATCGGTGACGATTTCGTCGCTGCCCCGTATGTCCGAAGATACAACGGGCAGACCTCCCGCCATAGCCTCCAGCACGGCAATCGGCAGACCCTCCTGCGAGGACGTGAAAAGAAATACGTCGGCGATTTTTACGACACTGTAAATGTCTCTTCGGTAGCCCGCCCAGATAACCCTGTCGGATATTCCCAGCTCGTCGGCAAGACGTTTCAGATTTTCCGCCTCGGTGCCTCTGCCGCAGATGAGATATACGGAATCGGGTATGTCCGCTTCGGCGAACGCCCTGAGTGCGGCGGGGTAATTCTTTCGCACAATCAGCTCCGCAACTGTCAGGACGACATATGCTCCGTCGGGTATTCCCAGCTCTTTTCGGAGCGCTTTTTTATCGGGCTGTGCGGCGGTTACGGCGTCGGTGTTTACTCCTACTCCGTGAATGCGGTAAAGTCTGCCGCCCTTGCGCAGGCGGAATTTTTTTGCCGCCTCGTAATCTTCGGAGTTTATTGTTACAAGTCCGTCGGTGCGGCGTGCGAGGAGCTTTTCGGCGGTGCGGTAGATGATGAAATTCTTTCGTGGCGCACCCTTGAAAAAGTGAAAGCCGTGAGCGGTGTATATCACCTTTGTTTTCGGCACAAAAACAGCTGCAAGTCTTGTCAGTATCCCGCCTATCGGAGTATGGCAGTGGACAAGGTCATATTTCTCCCTGCGGAGCAGGGAAAGCAGCTGAAAGAATGCTTTTATATTATGTGGATTGAACGGACTGCGGCGGAAGTCAATTCTGAAAAAACGGTCGGCGTTTTCAATCTTCTCGTCGTCGAGGGATGCGTAATGCACCTCGTCGCCCCGCTGTCTGAACCACTCCATATAAGGCTTGTTGAATTTCTGGAAATTCGCAACGTGCGAAACGAATAAAACCTTCATGTTTTAAAATCCTTTCGTTTCCGCAGATGTTTTTCGGCGTGCAGCCGTCGGAACGGAGCGTTTGTGCGTTCGTCGGGATAAAATGAAAAATGCTATTGAAATGCCGAAAAAAGTATGCTAAAATGTTACTATGCGGCTGATAGGGAATTGATGTTTCTGAATTGATTTTATTATAATATAAATCCGCCGTGCGTGTCAAGGCTGTTCAAAGCTTGTCATATTCCGACGGCTTGTCACATAACATTTACCAAAACACAATGAAAGGTGAATGCTATGAACAGACTTATGCGGAAATTATCGGTTACACTTACCCTTGCGGCGTGCATTGCCGTTGTCGTTATTTCGGCGGCAGTCCGTGAAAACGGCGCCGCAGTAGCCGTTTCGGGCAGGGTGAGTGCGCAGAAAACCATCGTGCTTGACGCAGGACACGGTGGCATTGACGGGGGCTGCGTCGCTCCCGACGGAACGTGCGAAAAGGACATAAACCTTGCTATTGTTCAGAATCTCCGTCAGATGCTGGAATTTTCGGGATATAACGTAGTGCTGACCCGAAGCGAGGACGTTTCTGTTCACGACAGCGGCGTCGAGGGCATACGCAACCAAAAGGTTTCGGATATGGAAAACAGGCTTGAAATCATAAAAAGCTATCCCGAAAGCGTTTTTGTTTCCGTGCATCAAAATCAGTATACCGACAGCCGTTATTTCGGCGCACAGATGTTTTATACCACGAATAATTCAGACAATTTCAGGCTCGCAACCGTTATGCAGAAATGCTTTGCGGAGCTGCAGCCCGACAACGACAGGGAGATAAAGCTGATAGACAACGAGCTGTACCTGTTCAAGACCACGGAGCAGCCTGCGCTGCTGATTGAATGCGGCTTTCTGTCAAATCCCGACGATGCGGCAAAACTTAAAACCGACACATATCAGAAACAGGTTGCGTTTACGATTTACAAAGGACTTATGAGCTACTTTGAGAGCGGCTCGGAAAATAAAGGAATTACGGAAAATGGCGAAAATCAGAACTTCTTACATATGCAGAGAATGCGGGCAGGACTATCCTAAATGGGTAGGCCGATGCACGGCATGCGGTGAATGGAACTGCGTCGAGGAGGCGGTATGCTCGGCTCCGAAGGGCGGCGCAGGGTCGGCGAGAGTGCTTGATTTCAAGCCGCTTGCGGAGATAAAAAGCGATGACGACGTGCGTTATCATACAGGCTCGTCCGAGCTTGATCGTGTGCTCGGAGGCGGACTTGTAAAAGGCTCGGCGGTATTGCTGAGCGGCGACCCCGGGATAGGAAAAAGTACGCTTTTGCTTCAGATTTGCCGTTACCTCGGCGAAAGACACACCGTGCTGTATGTTTCGGGAGAGGAAAGCGAGCGGCAGATAAAGCTTCGTGCAGACAGGCTCGGAGTAGATTCAAAAAATCTGTACCTCATTTCCGACACCGACTGTGAGGCGATAAATGCGGCGGTCAACAAGCACAAGCCCGACATTGTAATAATCGACAGTATACAGACGATGCAGATAACTGCGGTTTCGTCTGCGGCGGGAAGTATTGTTCAGGTGCGTGAATGTACCAACATGTTCCTGCGGACGGCGAAAACGCTCGGGATACCGTTCTTTATCGTCGGCCACGTCAACAAGGACGGCGGCATTGCGGGCCCGAAGGTGCTGGAGCATATAGTGGACACGGTGCTTTATTTCGAAGGCGATAAGCAGCTGTCGTACAGGATACTCCGTGCGGTAAAAAACCGCTTCGGCTCAACAAATGAAATCGGCGTTTTTCAGATGATAGACAAGGGGCTTGAGGAGGTAGCCAATCCGTCGGCAATGCTGCTTTCGGGCAGGCCTGTCAACGTCAGCGGTATCAGCATACTCTGCACAATGGAGGGCACACGCCCCATTCTTGCGGAGATACAGGCTCTCGTCAGCAAGACGGGTTTCGGAAATCCCCGCCGCACGGCGAACGGATTTGACTTTAACAAACTCTGCCTTATTCTTGCGGTAATGGAAAAGAGGAGCGGTTACACGTTCGGTATGTTTGACGTGTATATAAATATAGTCGGCGGTCTTCGTATCGACGAGCCTGCGGCGGACCTTGCGGTAGCGCTTGCTCTTTACTCGGGACTGTGCGACAGGATAATTCCCGAAAACGTAATCGCATTCGGAGAAATCGGCCTCGGTGGAGAAATACGGAGCGTTTCTCATATTCACGAAAGAATAAAGGAGGGCGCACGCATGGGCTTTGAAGCTTGCATTGTTCCGAAAAGTGCGCTTAAATATCTTGAAAAGAATGATTACGGAATAAAAATCCTCGGAGTTTCAAATCTCAAACAAGCGTACAGCGCAGTTGAGGCACTAAGCAAAAAAGCGGCGGAGGAACGTGCGGCGCAGACGGAGAAATAATGCAAAACACAGCAGGGGGACTTGCTGTGTTTTTTAATATATAATTTTTCAACTGTCGGTTGATAAAATAAACCATCGGTCGCTTGTAAAGTTATTTGGGTTATGCTACAATTCAGGTATAACAGAAAAAGGAGCAGTACAATGGAAATTTTAATCGGAGCAAATATCAGACAGCTGAGAAAGGCAAGGGATATGAGCCAGGAACAGCTTGCGGAGGCTGTCGGAGTAACAGTTCAGGCGGTTTCGAAATGGGAAACACAGCAGTCCTTGCCTGACATCGGAATAGTTCCCGATATTGCGGAGTTTTTTGGTGTAAGTCTGGAACGGTTGTTTTTCGGCAATGACGACGGTTTTGCCAAAACGGACGTGAGTAATGTTCCACGCAGCGGAAAGCTGTATATAGTCCAGGTGCGGGACGGCAAGGTGCTCGGCGCCGACGAATGGGAGCGTGACAAGCGTATTCATATTGACCTCGGCGAAAACGGCGGTCAGCTTTCTGCGGAGATATGGGGTAATGCGGATATTAAAGGAAATATCGGCGGAGGCGTCAGCGTGAACGGCTGTGCAAACTGCGGAAATATCAGCGGCGGAGTTGTTGCCAACGGCGGGATAAACTGCGGAAATATCAGCGGGGGAGTTGTTGCAGGCGGCGTTATAAACTGCGGAAATGTTTCGGGCGGTGTAAACGCCGGCACAGAAGTACACTGCGGAAATATTGCGGGTGCGGTAAGTTCTCAGGGTAATATCAGCTGCGGAGATATTTCCGAGGGCTGTGAGATAAAATGCCAGAACCTTTATTGCAAAGGGAAAATCGCAAGCGGAAAAATTGAGGGTGAAATACACACGGAAGACGTTGATTTCTGAACAAAGCTTAACCCCGCAGCATGCAGCTGCGGGGCTGTTTTTTATTATTTTTCGCTCGGCTCGGCGAGGTAGATATGATGAGGCAGACCCTCAACATAAATCGGGCTCAGCTCTGCCTGTATAAGCGGCAATGCGTAGTTGATAAACTCGGCTTTCATATCGGTATGGTCGTCGTTTATCCATTCGAGAGGCACTTTCTTTTCAAGGTTTGCGACCTCGCTTATCGGGTGCAGTCCCGTTGTGCACTGATACGGAGCATTGCTTATGCGGTGCAGTGCGACCATTTCGCCTGTGTGACCCTCAAATGCGGCCTTTGCGGCAGCTCCGCCTACCTGATACGCCTCGGTGATATCCGTGCGGCTGGTGAGATGTCCCGCACAGCGCTGGAGCGTTGAAAGCTCAATACAGCGGGTTTTCGTGTCAAGGCGTTTTGCGACTGTGTTTGCGAGAAAGCGTGCAGTACCTGTCAGAGCCTTGTGACCGAATGCGTCGACAGCGTGTACGTCGTCGGCAAGCTCGCAGACGTATCTTCCGTCCTCCAGCTTTACGCCCTCCGAAACGGCAATGACAACCGACGGCTTGCTTTTCTGCATGCGTTCGACCTTTTCGATGAAACGGTCAACGTTGAAAGGGATTTCGGGGAGGCATATCATATCGACGCCCTCGCAGTCGTCGGATTTTGCGAGTGCGGCTGCGGCGGTGAGCCAGCCTGCGTTTCGTCCCATTATCTCAACGATTGTTACATATTTTGTTCCGTAGACCGTTGCGTCACGGATAACCTCTTTCATAACAACGCCGATGTATTTTGCGGCGCTTCCGTAGCCGGGCGTGTGGTCGGTTATCATAAGGTCGTTGTCGATAGTTTTCGGAACGCCCATAAAGCGTATTTCGCTTCCGATGCGTTCGCCGTATTCGGCAAGTTTTCCGATTGTGTCCATGCTGTCGTTTCCGCCTATGTAGAAGAAATAACCTATGTCAAGCTCCTCAAGTATTTCGAACAGCTTTTTGTAGACAGTTTCTCCCTCTGCCGTTCTGTGGTCGGGGAGTTTGTAGCGGCAGCTGCCGAGGTAACTTGACGGCGTGCGTTTTAAAAGCTCAATATCGAGCGGAGTTTTCAGTACGTCGTTAAGTACGCAGTATTTTCTGTCGAGCAGTCCCGCTACTCCGTGCATCATTCCGTACACCTTGCCCGTGCCTCTGCGCACGCAGCTTTCGTACACGCCCGCAAGGCTTGCATTGATAACGGACGTAGGTCCTCCCGACTGTCCGACTATGGCATTTTTCATCGTAATCTCCTCCTGTGATAAATCTATAATAAGTCTATCATTTATCACGGGGAAAAACTACCGCAAATGTCAACAAACTTTATGCAAACGAATTATTAAAGGTGCAATATTCGTTGGTTTCAGCGCCATTGTTCGTCGAGCCATTCAACTCTGCCGTTTACGAAATTGATGATATAGTCGGCGTTGTCAACTCTCCATTCTTCGTCACCGAGGTCGTTGCGGAGCGTTTCGAGAACGCCTGCGACTTTTTCGGTTGTATCTGTTATTACGCCCGAGGAGCTTAATTCCGCCCATTTTTCCTTTACGATTTTCCGGAACCATTCGGCCTTCATTGCGGTTATATACCAGGGATTGGAGCGGTCCATTCCGCTCGCCTCACGCTGGAATGTTGCGGCGTAGTATCCGCCGTCAGCCTTGCCGTCATATGCCCAGTTGAAATCCCACGGAGCGGTAAAGGTGAGCTTTTTGAAATTGCTGTCCTCCGTGAAATCTATCGCCATGAAAAAGCTGCCGATGCCTACGTCGTAGTCGTGAACGAGCTCGTCGAGTATGAGCACATTCGCAAGGGATTTCAGGTCGATTACAGCGTCAACTGCGCTTTCGGGGGTGCTGTATACGCCCTTTGCAGAAACTACATTGTAGTCCTTGTCGAACATCATGGCAGTATTGTTTACCGCCGCCTCGTACAGGATTTTAAACACTCCCTCGGTGTATTTTTCGAGGAAACGCAGCTGCTCCTCGGAATAAATGTCGTTCTTCACAGAGTACAGCGCAGGCTTGAATTTGTTTTTTCTGCCGCTTATATCCGTTACCTCGGCGTTTTCGTACTCAACCGTGAAGTGGTATTTTTCCTCCTCGGCGTAGTGGTCGATTTCAAAGAAGTAGCCGATGTCTGTACCGAGCTCGTTCTCCTCCGCCTCGTAGATATTTACACGGTTCTTGTTTTCCTGGTTCTGCTCGCAGAGGAGATACATGCCCATAGGTCTGCCGTTTATGTAGACATTGACGTATGCACAGTCGGAGCTGTAATATTCGCCGTCGAGAATTGTCTTTGCGAGGTTGAAGCCCATGTAGTCCATGGCCATATTCCACTGCGTACGGAGCAGTACCCAGCTTTTGAATTCCTTGCCCTCGTGCAGACCGAGCATGTTCTGCTTCTTTTCGAATTTAATCCTGTACGGTTTTTCGCTTCCGTTTGCGGTGGAGTTGCCACGCACACGAACGCCCGCAGGCTCGGACAGCTTGTATTCGTTTGCGCAGTTGGTTATATCGACTATCGAGGTGACGTATTCCTCCTTGGAGGATATTCTCTGCTTGTCAAGGGTAACAATGCTAATGACGGGAAGGTCGAGCTTTGAAGCAAGGTCGGCGTAAAGCTTGTCATACTTGGACTTCTGCTCCTCGTACTGTGTTTCCATTCGTTCGGCAGGGTCGTCTTTTTCCTGTTCTTCTGACACGGCGGTCGTGGTCTGTGCTGTCGTGTCGGCAGTGGTTTTTGCAGTCGTGGTCTGCGCCGTTGTGTCGGCAGACGTTAAGTCGGAGGCCCAAAGCGGTCTTAGGAAGACAATACAGCTTTGCAACTCCTTGGCTCACAGAACGACATGGCTACGATCCGACTTCGTTGTGTCGGCAGATGTTACCGCAGTCGTGGTTTGCGCCGTTGTGTCGGCAGTGGTTTTTGCAGTCGTGGTCTGCGCCGTTGTGTCGGCAGACGTT
>JAZNLN010000213.1:0-14220 GCA_045579125.1 Ruminiclostridium sp. | reverse complement strand
CGGATTATGTCCTTTCTTATCTGCGGTTCGGGGTTATGACTGCGCCTCGATTTCCTTTAATGCACGGGCAAGCTGGTCGGGACAGGAGGTGCCTCTTCCGCCGCAGTCAATTCCGTCAAGCCTCTCGATAATTTCGGATATTTTCATACCCTTTACAAGACTGCTGATACCTTTTAAATTACCGTTGCAGCCTCCTACAATCTGAATGTCAACAAGCGTATCGCCGTCGGTTTCAATAACCATTTTTCGGGAGCACACGCCTCTCGGAGTAAATTCGTACTTCATAATTATTTTTCCTTATACACCTTTTCAACCGCATCCGCAACAGCGTCGGCAACGCTCTTGTTCAGCGGGCTTGTGATTATATTTTCGGGAGTTATTTCGTTGTCGGGGATTATGCCGGCAATAGCATAAGCCGCCGCAAGCTTCATTTCCTCGGTTATTTCCTTCGCACGCACACGGAGCGCACCCTTGAATATTCCGGGGAACACGAGGACATTGTTAATCTGATTGGGGAAGTCGCTTCTGCCTGTGCCGACAACGTATGCGCCTGCCGCCTTGGCAGCGTCGGGCATTATTTCGGGAGTGGGGTTGGCCATTGCGAAAACAATAGGCTTTTCCGCCATTGATTTTATCATATCCCCGCTTACTACGCCGGGCTTTGACACGCCGACAAATACGTCTGCGCCGTTCATTGCGTCGGCAAGCATACCACGCTTTTTGTTCTTGTTGGATTTGAGCGCCATTTCGATATGTGCAGGGTTGTCGTGCGGCTTGTTTTCGTCAAGTATGCCGTTGAGGTCGCACATGATAAGGTCGCCTATTCCGAGGCTCAGAAGGAAGTTGCCGATTGCACAGCCCGCAGCACCCGCTCCGTTGATTACAACCGTCATATCGGAAAGCTTTTTACCTGCGCATTTTGCCGCATTTATAAGTGCGGCGCCTACAACGACAGCAGTACCGTGCTGGTCGTCGTGGAATACGGGAATATCAAGCCTTTCCTTGAGCTTTTTCTCTATTTCAAAGCATCTGGGGGCGGAAATATCCTCAAGATTTATGCCGCCGAAGCTGTCGGAAATAAGCTCGATAGTACGCACGATTTCATCCGTGTCCTTGCTCTTTATGCAGATAGGGAATGCGTCAACGCCCGCAAATTCCTTGAACAGGCAGCATTTTCCTTCCATAACGGGCATACCCGCAAGTCCGCCTATATCGCCAAGACCGAGTACGGCCGTTCCGTCGGTTATAACTGCGATAAGGTTGGAGCGGCGTGTAAGCTCGTACGCAAGCTCGGGCTTGTCGTGAATTTCAAGACATGCCTGCGCTACGCCGGGAGTGTACGCCAGCGAAAGGTCGTCCCTTGTTTCAATTTTCGCTCTTGAAACGACTTCGATTTTTCCGTTCCATTCATAGTGCTTTTTCAGCGACTCTTCCTTGATATCCATTTCGTCCTCTTTCTTCTGCGGCGTGCGCCGCTATTATGTATTTATTCGGAGTTTATCCGTTTTTATTCCGCTTATTTCAGTTTTTGTCGGATTTCTTTTCGGGCTTTGCCTTTTCGTGCGCCAGCAGTCTGTCAAGCGAGTGCTGGGGAGTAAGGTTGTAGCCGAGCGAAATCGGGTAGTGATTGTAAAATCCGTGGAAATCCGAGCCGCCTGTGGTTATGAGGTCGTATTTCTCCGCAATCTTCATCAGCTCCTCAATATCGCCGTCACGGGCGCTCTGGTGCCATACCTCAACGCCGTCAATCTTTCCGTTTTTCGCAAGCTCCTCGACAAGCTCAAAGCTGTCATATACTCTCGGATGCGCAACAACCGCAAGTCCGCCTGCCGAATGAATAAGCTCGCAGACAAAACGCACCTCGGGGAAATCGGTGTATTCCCTCTGCACTTCTTCCTTGCAAATGCCGTTCTCAACGCTGAAAAGTGCGTCGTAAACGTCGCCGTAAAGGTCGGTTGTATAGCCGTAGTCCATAAGGGTATGCATGATGTGACCCTTGTATATAGCCTTGCCGCCCGCAGCGTATTTTACAATGTTGTCAAGCGTAATGGGGAAGTGCTGTATAACCTTCATCGCCATAGCCTTGCCGCGCTGTTTCTTTGCCTCGCTTATTTTAAGGCACAGACCCTCAAGCCTGTCGGGCTTTTTCGGCAGATAGCAGATAACGTGCACCTTTCTTCCTCTTTCGCCGTCAAAGCACGAAAACTCAACAGCGGGAATAATGTGTATTCCGTATCTCTGACCGAGAACAACAGCACGGGAGGTCGAAGAAAGCGTGTCGTGGTCAGTAATAGCCAAATAATCGATGTCGTTTCGCTTCGCCTGTGCAATAACCTCTTCGATTCCGAGAGAACCGTCTGATAACGTTGTGTGACAATGTAAATCTGCTTTCATAAGAACCTTCCTTTCTGTAAGCCGCTCCCGGCTGTGGTATTTTTAAGGTCAGCGTCTGTTAACGTATAACCTTTCCTTTTTTCTTGACCTCGACCTTCATCGGAGCCTCCTCGCCGCCCTTGTCCTCAAACACGGCTTCGTCGCCCTCCTCGGTCATATATTTCTTGAGCTCGGGGTTTACCTCGCCCTTTGCCTCATAGAACGGATTTATGATTGTTTTCTGAATTACGGGGTATGTGCAGAACATAATCGTGAGCCCTATCCACGCAAACGGCGCAAACGGCATAAGCAGAACCGTCCACGGCAGGAACAGAATCATCGGCGTCATAAGACCGACAACAACGATAAGAGCGATTATATTCGTCTTTATTCCCGCAACCGTCAGCAGCAGCGCATTCTTTATTATAGCGCCCATGCTTAAATTAAGCGCCACAATCTGCTCGTAGATGTAGAAATGCATCATAAGCACATATACGAGCGCCGCAAGAGACAGCGCAAGGAGAAGCGTATTTGTCGAATCGTCGGCGAAATCGGCTCTGCTCATGTAGAAAAACGCCGTGTAGGCGCCCAGTGCCATAAGGAACACGTCCACAATTCCGATAACGACCGACTGCTTGAAATTCTTTTTGAACGCCGTCCAGAATTCGCTAACCATAAATATCGAATCCTCAAGGTAGAACTTGCGCATAACATGCGTCATCGCCGCCGTTGCGGGACCGAATGTCACAATCGGCAGACAGAACGCAACATAAATCAAATTAAGCGTTATCATCTTCCAGAACTTTGAGGCGAAAACCTCCCAGAACTTGAAGAACGGCTTTTTCTGCGGCCCGTGCTTTGCAACGCCGCTTCCTGCTTCGTCATAACTGAATCTTAATCCCATAATATCTTCCTTTTCTTTTTAACGCCCTCACGGCGAAAAAACTACACATAATAACCTGTTATATTATACTACATTTTTCAGCATTTTGCAATAGTTTTTTGAATAATTCACCGAATTATCACAAATATCATCAAACTCCGACCGTATTATTCCGCCCTCGTTTTCCTCACGGAAAACAAAAAACCGGACAGGCGTCTTACCTGTCCGGGAGCTGTGTTTTTGTTATTCTGCGATTGCCTTTTTGAGTTCGTCAACCTTGTCTGTCTTTTCCCATGCAACACCGAGGTCCTCACGGCCCATGTGACCGTATGCGGCAAGCTGCTTGTACTGCGGCTTGCGGAGCTCAAGGGCCTTGATGATTGCGGCGGGACGAAGGTCGAATACCTTGTTTACTGCCTCGGAAATCTTTTCGTCGGATACCTTGCCTGTGCCGAATGTGTCAACGAAAACGGAAACAGGACGTGCAACGCCGATTGCGTATGCAATTTCAACCTCGCACTTGTCGGCAATACCTGCCGCTACGATGTTCTTCGCAACGTATCTTGCGGCATATGCGGCACTGCGGTCAACCTTCGTGGGGTCCTTGCCCGAGAATGCGCCGCCGCCGTGACGGGAATATCCGCCGTATGTATCAACGATAATCTTTCTGCCTGTAAGTCCGCTGTCGCCCTGCTGTCCGCCGATTACGAATCGGCCTGTGGGATTTACATAATTCTTTGTGTTTTCGTCAAGCAGCTCTGCGGGAATTGTTGTCTTGATAACCTTTTCGATTACGTCCTTGCGAATCTGCTCAAGAGTAGCCGATTCCTTATGCTGCGAGGAAATGACAACCGTGTCAACTCTTGCGGGCTTGCCGTCAACGTATTCAACAGTAACCTGCGACTTGCCGTCGGGGAGGAGATAATCAAGCTCGCCGCTCTTTCTTACCGCAGTAAGCTTTAACGCAAGCTTCTGTGCAAGCGAAATCGGCATAGGCATAAGCTCCTTGGTTTCGTTGCATGCAAAACCGAACATCATGCCCTGGTCGCCTGCGCCTGTGTCGTTTGCGTTTTCCTCTCTGCCCTCGAGCGCATTGTCAACGCCCATAGCAATATCGCCGGACTGCTCGTCGATAGATGTGAGCACTGCGCAGGTGTTGCAGTCAAAGCCGTACTCGGCGTTGTCGTAGCCGATACCCTTTACTGTTTCTCTTACGATTTTGGGAATATCAACGTTTGCCTTTGTTGTAATTTCGCCCATAACCATTACCATACCTGTTGTGGTGCAGGTTTCACACGCAACTCTGGACATGGGGTCCTGTGCGAGCATGGCATCAAGAATGCTGTCGGAAATCTGGTCGCAGATTTTGTCGGGATGTCCCTCTGTTACGCTTTCGGAAGTGAATAAGAATTTTGCCATGATATACTTCTCCTTTTTAAAATTTACAATAAAAAATACGCCCACAAGGAGCGTATGCAAATTATCACAAACACTCCTCATCTTTCGCCTTTCGGCGCAGGAATTGGCACCATTTTCACAACGTGAACGGTTGCCGCAGCGTCACAGGACCTGTTCCTCAGCTGCTCTTGATAAGGTTGTACTTTTATCTGTCGCTATTATAGCACAGCGTATAGTGTTTGTCAATAGGAATATCTATATTTGGTTGAATTTTCATGTTTCGTGCCGATATTTTGTGCATCACGCCGTTTTCTTGTCCGAAACGATGTTCGAAATCCAAACTCCCTTTTTCACAATCGCAAGACCCACTGCGCATTTCACAAGCTCTATACCCTGACCTATAAGGTACAGCGGAACGATGGGAAGTGCTGTGAACGTCGCAAGGCAGTAAATCAGAGGCACCGTGATTACCCACGAGAAACAGCAGTCAAACAGGAACGTAATCAGCGTTTTTCCTCCCGAACGTATTATGAAATATGTAGCGTGGAGCGTGCCGTGAATCGGCATGAGAAGTGCGCTTACGAGTATAAACGACGCCGCAAGGCCACGCACTCCGTCGGTTGTGTTGTAAATCTGCGGGAACAGACCCGAAAAACACGCCATTACTCCCCCTACAACAACGCACATTGCGAACGAAAAGAATATAAGCTTCGGAGCCGCCTTTTTAGCACCGTCAAGGTCGTCTGCGCCGAGGAGCTGGCCGATGACAACGGCAACGCCCGAGCCGAACGCAATAAACATAACGTTGAACAGATTTATTACCGTGTTGGCGATATTAAGACCCGCAACGACATCTATACCACGGAGCGAGTAGTTCTGCACCAGTGCCGCCGTACCCGCCGCCCACAGACATTCGTTGGCGGTAAGCGGAATAAGCCCCTTTACGGCTATGCGCTTTGCAAGCTCTGCGGGAACACGCAGAGAGCGGTAAAGCCCTTTGACAAAGCCGAGGCGTTTTTTGTGAGCGTGAGTCCATACAATAACTATCAGTGCCTGAATATATCTCGAAATAACGGTTGCGATTGCCGCTCCCTCAACGCCGAGCTCGGGGAATGGTCCGACACCGAAAATCAGCAGCCAGTTAAGCACCGTATTTGTAATAACGGCGGCTATTCCCGCTACCATCGGCGGCGTTGCGATTCCTCCCTCACGGAGAGTTCCCGAATACGCCTGCTCGGCGGCAAAGGGTATAAAACCGACAAGCATTATCAGCATGTATTTATGCGCATATTCAAGCGTGAGTGCAAGGTCTATCCCCTCCTCCGCCTCGTGGAGATACAACGTAATCAGCTCCCTGCCGAACAGCAGGAAAACCGCCGCACCGAGAACGGTGATTGCGGCAGAGGTGATAAGCTTGAAACGGAAGGTGCTTCGTATGCCGTCGTTGTCCTGCTTTCCGAAAAACTGTGCGCAGAAAATGCCCGCACCCGAAAGTGAGCCGAAAATGGCAAGATTGAATACGAAAAACAGCTGATTGGTAATGGCAACGCCGGACATCTGCTCCGTGCCGACCTGCCCTACCATTATATTATCAATAAGAGCAACAAAGTTCGTTATAAGATTCTGCACCATTACGGGAACCGCAATCAGCAGAGTTTTTTTGTAAAACGACCAGCTTCCGATAAGCCTGCTCATAAAATCAGTCCTTTCTTCAGTTTATATCCGCCGTGTACAGAGCACCTGCATCCTGCATATTCTCCCGCCGACAGGCATACCGTAAAAGGACAGACCCGATACAGCTATGCGTTCTGAACCGCAGCGGGCGCCTCGTCGTGCGGCTCGCCCTTGTAAAGCAGCTTCAGCAGTATCGGCGTCGCTATCGACGAAACTATAATAAGCAGAATAACCGATGTGAAATACACAGGCTCAAGCAGTCCGACCGCAAGGCCTTTCTGCGCCACTATCAGCGCAACCTCGCCTCTTGTCATCATGCCTACGCCTATTTTAACGGAGTCACGGAGTTTAATACGGCAAAGCAGCGAAACAAGACCGCAGCCGATTATTTTCGTCAGCAGCGCAACCGCAACAAAGCCTACCGAGAACAGCAGTATCTCCACGGAGAAATTGCTGAACTCTGTTTTAAGGCCTATACTTGCGAAGAATACGGGACCGAACAGCATATAGGAGCTGACGTCCATTTTTTCCGCAATGTACTCCGAGTCGTGCAGACTGCACAGGATAAGACCTGCAACGTATGCGCCCGTAATGTCCGCAATTCCGAAGAAATGCTCCGCACAGTATGCGAGCGCCATACACAGCGCAAGACCGAGTATGGGAATGCGGCGCTTATGAGGCGAACGCTTGTCGATGAACTTGAATATGTAATGGCAGACAATTCCGACAACAACGCAGAACAGAATGAATAATCCCGTCTGTTTCAGCACGTCCAGCGGAGCCGCATTCGGATCTTTAAAGCCTACAACAAACGTAAGGACGATAATGCCGATTACGTCGTCGATAATGGCGGCGCTTAAAATAAGCGTGCCTATCCTGCCCTTGAGGCGGCCGAGCTCACGCAGAGTCTGAACGGTAATTCCGACCGAGGTTGCGGTCATTATCGTACCTATAAATACGGCCTTTAAAAAGCCCTCGCTGCCGATAGCGTCAAAGCCGTAAAAACAGCAATAAAGCGCAGTTCCGCCCATAAGCGGAATGAATACGCCCGCACATGCGATAAGCAGCGCAATGGGGCCCGTTTTGAGCAAATCACGCAGGTTGGTTTCAAGTCCTGCGCCGAACATTATAAGAATAACGCCGATTTCCGCCATAAGCGAAAGAAAATCTGACTGCTCGACAAAGCCGAATACGGCGGGGCCTATAATAAGTCCCGCAATTATTTCACCGACTACCTGCGGTGCCTTGAGCTTTTTGGCAGCAAGTCCGAAAATTTTTGCGAAAAGAATAATTATCGCAAGGTCCTTGAATACATCAATAGTTTCCACACACATACCCTCTGTTTCTGTTTCTTATACCCTTTTCGGGCAACTAACATATTATATTGTTTTTTTGCGATAATTTCAAGTACTGATTGACAAAAAAACGCAAATTTTACGCTAATTTGGCTATTTTCTTGAATATACCGCTCCAAAGGCGAAAGCTTTATGCTTTTTTGACGAGCAAATAAAAAAATTTCAAGGGAAATGCAACCATTTGCACCGCAGTAAAGTGTTATTTTCAGAAAGCAAAAAACAAGGAGGATTTATATGAGAAAATCAGTTTTGGCGGGCGTACTTGCCTGCACCATGCTGCTCGGAACGGCAGGCGCAGTTTTTGCGTCCGATTCGACAGCAAGCTACACAGCACAAAATAACAGCGAGGCAGAACAAAAATCAATGCTCGCCGCCCTCACGACGGTAAAGCAAAGAATCGAAATCCCCGAGGAGCTTACGGAGTTTTCGTACGACTACACCGAAAACGAGCTTGCCTCAACCTTCCGTTTCACATGGTCAGCTCCCGCAAACGAAAATTACAGCTGCCTGAGCATATCCATCACCGACGGCATTATAACAGGCTATAATTATTTCGGCGGCAAATATGATATGGACTACGCCGACGAGGAGCACTTGTCAATCGGTGCGCTCACGCCCTCGGAACTGTATAAGAAAGCCGAAAAAGAGCTTATGCGTATAAATCCGACCCTTAAAAACCGCATAAGGCTTCAGACCGAAAAAACCTACGCCAATATCTACTCCGACCATGTTACTATCCCTGTTACCCGTGTATTCAAGGGCATTCCCGTAGAAAACGACAGGGGCGTGATAAGAGTAAACAAAGACACAGGCGAGCTCGTTTCGTTCAGCCTCTCGTGGCACCCTAACGCATCGTTCAAGCTTGCGGACGAAGCCATCTCCGTAACGGAGGCAGAAAAGGCGTATGCGGAAATGATTGACCTTGAGCCTGTTTACAGCGTAGAATATGACTACGAAACACAAACCTACTCAACACAGCTTTACTACCGTCAGACCGACTGGGGTGAAATAAATGCGTTCACAGGCGAGAAAAGTGATTTTATCGCCGATGGTTATTTCACCGACGATAATGCGGTAAACGGCGAGCTCGACTCCGACGAGGCTGCGCCCGAAGCAGGCGACAAGGGCAGCGTGTCCTTTACTGACGCCGAGCTGACAGAGCTTGAAAACAAGGAAAAGCTCATAACCGCAGAAAAGCTTGCGGAAATCATGGACAATATCGAATTTTTCTGCGACATGGACGGAATGGAACCTGCGTCATTCGACATCAGAACTAAAAAGGTGAACGATTCAAAGCGTTATATAATCAACGCTTATTACAACGGCAGAGGATATTCCGAAAGCGACGGAGAAATATACCCCATAGAATACGACAAGAGCGATGACTATTCCGAGGATTACTACGTTGACAACAGAAATGTCTACGTCACCGCAGACGCAGAAACGGGCGAAATAATCAGTTACAGCTTCTATAAATCCGATTCCTCGGTTTCCAACACGGACAGAACCGCTGAGGCAGAGAAAAAGCTTGTCGATATCGCCAAAACCCTCGCAGGCGACAAATACAGCGAATACCGCCTTAACAACATCGGCTCAAGCTCATGGGAAGAAAGCGATATGTTCGGCAACCCCACAGGCATTGTAAATTACTACTCCTACTACGCACATTTCGACAGATATGTAAACGGCATAAAGGTTGAGAACGACAGCATGAGCCTTACGCTGAACGCAGACGACCTCTCCCTTTCCGATTACTTCATAAACCACACCTTCGGCGTAGATTTCATCAGCACGAAAAACATGCTCTCCGAAAGCGCAGTCATTAAAAAGATATGGAAGCAGACGGAACTCGACCTTTATTATAAGGCAAGAACTATCGACGGCAAAACAAGAACAGTCCTCGTTTACGGCTGTGACTCCGCTCTCGACTGCAACGCAATTACGGGCGAGCTTGTTTACGGCAGATATGCGGACGAAATTCCCGAGTATTCCGACATCAGCGGCGAGTTCGCCGAAAAGGTCGAACATCTCCTTTTCTACGGTATCGGCTTTGACGATAAGGGCGGAAAATTCTCCCCCGATACGGCTATCACAGCCTATGAGTTTACCTCGTTCCTCGGCGGAGTTTCCTACCTTGCGTCCGACAGCGACGGCGTGCTTAACCGTGCAGAGGCTGTTAAAATGCTCGTTTCGGCAATTTACGGCGACAGCGTTGCAAAAATGACGGATATTTTTAAGGCGCCGTTCTCCGATGTGCCCGAAAACAGCGAATACGTCGGTTATATCGCAATAGCAAAGGCGTCCTCGCTCATTCCCGACGGCGACACATTTAACCCCGACGGAGCATTCACAAGAAAAGACGCAGTAGAAATAATCTACGATTACCTTTCGGCATAACTCCGCTTTGACGGTATAATATGAAAGCGTCCGAGCGATAAGGCATATGACCGTATAGAAACATTTATATGTATTATTGAGGAAAACCCTTTTGAAAAAGGGCTTTTCCTCAAACTCCTTTCCTAAAACTTTCAAAGAAAATAACCGTATAGGGTCAGCGACCCTATACGGTTATTTTGCTTAAAAGTCTTTGGAAGGGGGCTCGGGGGATAACCTTTCTTCAGAAAGGTGTCCACCGATAAGTACATATAATAGTTCTGTATGACCACTGCTCTTATCGCTCGGACGCTTTTTATTCGCAGCCGCCGCAGTCGCTGCAGCTGCCCGAAACTGCGTCTTTGCCCGAGAGCTGACGTACTGCGTTCATCATAATCGCACACTCTATGCGCTTTTTAAAAAGCTCACAGCCGTACTCGTAAACGCCGTTTATTGTACCCGAGGCATGGTATGCGTTTCCCGCACAGCCGCCCGAGCAATAAAGCTTTGCCCAGCAGTCGGCGCATTCGGGACGTGAATACACGTTGCATTTTCTGAACTCCTCACGGAGGGCGGTGTTAGTAACGCCGTCGAATACATTGCCCATGCTGTACGCAGGGTCGCCTACAAACTGATGGCACGGGAAAAGCTCGCCCCATGGCGTGACAGCCATGTACTCCGTGCCCGAGCCGCAGCCCGAAATACGCTTGTATATGCAGGGACCGTGCGCGAAATCTATCATATAATGATAAAACGTAAAGCCTCTGCCCTCGTCCTCACGCTTGAGCATTTCCTTGGCAAGCAGTTCGTACTGCTCGAAAAGTATGGGCATATCTTCCTTTGTCAGCGCCGACGGGCTGTCGGGCGAACAGACAACAGGCTCCATGCTCAGCTCCGTAAAGCCGAGGTCAGCCATGTGGAGAATATCGTTTGTAAAATCGGTGTTGTGGTGAGTGAATGTGCCACGCATGTAGTAGCCCTTGCCGCCTCTGCTGTCAACCAGCTTTTTGAACTTCGGCAGAATAAGGTCGTAGCTGCCCTCGCCCGTGTGCGTAACACGGAAACGGTCGTGCACTTCCTTTCTTCCGTCAAGGCTCAACACAACGTTGTGCATTTCCCTGTTCGCAAACTCAATCACATCGTCGTCAATAAGCACGCCGTTTGTTGTGAGCGTAAATCTGAAATTCTTATCATGCAGCTTTTCCTGCTCTCTTGCGTAAGCAACCAGCCTTTTTACCACGTCCCAGTTCATCAGCGGCTCGCCGCCGAAGAAATCGACCTCAAGATTTTTTCGTGTGCCCGAATTTGCGATAAGAAAATCAAGCGCCTGCTTGCCTACCTCAAAGCTCATAAGCGCACGCTCGCCGCAGAAATTACCCTGCCCCGCAAAGCAGTAGGAACAGCTTAAATTACAGGTGTGCGCAACATGCAGGCACAGCGCCTTAACAACATTGCTGCGGTTCTTGTACTCGAACGCCTTGTCGGCATATTCGTCCTCGGTAAAGAGCTTGCCTTCCTTTTTGAGCTGCTCGATATCGTCAAGGCAGTCGGCAACATCCTGCTCGGTTACGTCGGGATATTCCGCCGTTATTTTTTCGGCAATTCCGCTGTCGCCGTACATTCCGATTATGTCGTAGGCAACGTCGTCAACAACATGGATAGCGCCGCTGAACACATCAAGCACGAAATTAAATCCGTTCTGTTTGAATCTATGTATCATATCTCGTCCTTTTTTGCAATGAAAAACCGCTTACCCGAAAACGAGTAGGCGGCAAATTTCATAAGAAATAATATTACTTCTTCTCTGCCTTATTTTCGCAAGGCTGGTTAGCAACGCCGCAAGAAGTCTTGCAAGCCGACTGGCAGGATGTCTGGCATTCGCCGCAGCCGCCGTTCTTAACGCTCTTTGCTAAATCTCTTGTAATGAGTGTCTGAATTCTCTTCATTGCTGAAAAATCCTTCCTGAATTATTCTTGACCGAATTTGGTTATATTTATTATACACCAATTTTGCGGGTGTGTCAATACCCGAGGACAATTTCCGCCTCATCTTCTCCGTGGCTGTGCGAAAAATGCAGGTCTATTCCACGTTTTCGGTAATATTCAAGCTGCGTGAGCAGTCCGCTTGTTATCATTTCGCCCGGAACAGCAAGCGGAATTCCCGGCGGATACGCCCATATGTACTCGGCGCTCACGCTTCCGACCGCATGCTCAAAATCAACCGTTCCATGCCTTTGCATAACAGCGGTCAGCGGGCTCATGACCTGTTCGGGAGAGTCTGTAACCGTGTCATGTTCTTCGTCACGGAGAACCGCCTCTGCGTCCGCTCCGATAACCGTACGGCACAGCTTTTCAATAGCCCCGCCGCTGTCGAATGCGCTTGTCATGGCTATTATATAGTCGGGCGCCGCCATTTCGCACTCAACTCCTACCTCGTTCAATTTCATAAACAGCTCTTTGCCGCTCACGCTTGTACCGCCCGTGTAAATCACGAGCTTACTTCTGTCGAAAGCGAACATTTCGGGAGCATTTTCCGACGAAAGCAGGCGGAAATGCTTCAAATCCGACAACTTGCCGTATATTTCGTCTAAATTATTACTCCATGTATCAAACAGTTCTGCTTTTTTCTCGCTGATAAGCGCCGTGCAGGCGTCAATCGACGACATCAGCAGATAAGACGGACTGCTCGTTTCAAACACGGCAAGCTGCCGTCCGACCTCGTCAGCGGAAATAATATCTCCGTTTACATGCATTACCGCCGTCTGCGTAAGGCTTGGAAGTGTCTTGTGCAGGCTCTGCACAACAATGTCTGCGCCCGCATTTACTGCGCCGCCCGTAAAATGACACGTCAGGTCAAGGTGACTGCCGTGCGCCTCGTCAACAAGCACAGCCGCTCCGTGACGGTGAGCCGTTTCGCATATGCCACGGATGTCGCTGATTACGCCCTCGTAGGTCGGCGATGTAACAATAACAAGCTTTGCGTGCGGAGCTTTCGCAAACGCCGCCTCGACCTGTCCGGGCGTGACGCCGCCGCTTATATTGAATTTTTCAAGCTGCTCGGGGCAGATATACGTCGGATTAAGCCCGCACAGCTCAACGCCGTTGTATACCGATTTGTGACAGTTCCGTGCCATAATCACGCTGTCGCCGTGGCGTGCCGCCGCTCTGATGCCCGCAAGATTTCCGCAGGTTGAACCGTTTACGAGAAAGAATGTATGTCTGCTGTGCCAGAGCCGTGAGGCCCTTTTCATGCAGTCCTTCAGCACGCCGTCCGCTCCGTGCAGGTTGTCCATGCCCGAAATCTCGGTTATGTCAATATCCCCGCCGAGCCGCCGCAGATAATCAGCGTCCGCACTGCGCTTATGCCCCGGCATGTGAAACGGACTGACGCCGCCTCGGCAATATTCAGTCAGTAAATCAATCAGCCGCATAGCTCCTCCATTTTCCCGCAAATCGCTCCGTACGCCTCTCCGCAGTCGTCAATATCAAGAACTGCCGCCTCAAACGGACATATGCCATCGCCTGTTCTGTTAATGATATTTTCTGCGACAGCGTCATATTCAACGTCAATTCCGTGCGAGGTCAGCACCTCCAGCGCCGAGCGGCTGACAACGCCGCCGTACACGCTCTTCACGCCGAGCATAACGTAAAGAAACGCAGTCGCCTTTCCAATCACCTTATCGGCGGCGGAAAAACCGCTGAAATCTGCGCCCGACTGATACCATGTCAGCAGAGGCCTCACGCCCCTTTTATCCGACGTATGGAACACGCTGTCCTTGCATAGCACGCATGTAAACCCGCCCGAACGCAGGCGCTGCTTTGCCTTTTCACGTTCCGTCATCATTTCAGCTTTTCCACAAAGTCGGTCATCATTTCGCTTATGCGGATATTCTGCGGACATACCGCCTCACAGGCACGGCAGCCAAGGCACGCCGACGGTCTTTTATCTTCGGGGAGCGCACCTATCGCCATAGGTGCAAGGAAACCGCCGCCCGAATAGGAATGCTCGTTGTAAAGCTCGATGATTTTCGGGATGTCCAGCTCAAGAGGACAGTGCGACGTACAGTAACGACAGGCTGTGCAGGGGAGCGTACAGCCCGAGGTCACTGCGTGAGCAACGCCGAAAAGGCGTCCGGTTTCGTCTGCGCTCAAGGGCTTTTCGGTT
>JAZNLN010000212.1:0-16495 GCA_045579125.1 Ruminiclostridium sp. | reverse complement strand
CTTTCGCCGCCTGTTGCGGTAAGCGTACCTGTACCTGTGATGGTGAGCTTACCGAGGGTTTCGGAATATTCGACCTTCTGTAAGCCTGCGTAGAAAGCTCCGCCTTTCAGCGTATTTGTCGAGCCGTCGGCAAGGGTGATTGTTACATTGCCAGCACTGTCGTCGGCTATCTTGAATGCCGCTGTATAACTTTGCGAGGGAACATCAATATTTACCCCTGCGAGGGTGATGTTTGCGGAAACGCCGTCTGCAACCTCAATTCTGTCGGTTGTAGTAGTACCACTGATAGTCATTGCCGCACTGCTTTTGATAGTGAGAACACCGTCTGTGTAGGTGTAATCAGCATAAACCACAGGGTCGCCGCCGCCCTCTGTCAGAGTGATAGTAAAATCACCCGCCGTTGCCGCACTCGCCGTAATTCCAAGCGCAAAAAGCGCCGTTATGCTTATCGTCATTACGGCAAGCAATTTTAAAAGTTTTGTTTTCATAAACCCTCCTGTTTTGTAATGTCTATAATCTAAAATGTATACTTATAAGGAAAGTATATCACATATTTGTGCAAATTGCAAGATGTATTTATATCATGACAAAAAAATGTGCAGATTAGCGTGAGTGCCTTACAGAAGTTTTAACCCCGCAGTTTTTTCAACTGCGGGGGTAGCTGTTTTTTATAAAATGCGGCTCCCTTTAGTGTGGGCGCCATAAGGCAGTTTTGACCCCGACGCACAAACAAAGTGCAAAACAGCACATGTTCAGCGTGCGGCGGATTTGCCCAAAGGGGCTCCCTTTATTTTTATTATGACGTTTTTTCCTTTGCCTCACGAAGCTTCGCAAGCTTTGCCAGGTCAAGCTTCTGATTTTCGTCAAGAGGCAGAGAGTTAAGAAATACAAACTTTTTCGGCATCATATTTTTCGGTATCGACCGACGCAGTTCGTCACGGAGATGCTTGAGGGAAACCTCGCTGCTGCATACTATGAACGCAGTGAGCGACGGGGTTTCGTCGTCTATATCCGCCGTAACGGCGCATTGTCTTATGCCGTCAATTCGTCCGAGCTCGCTTTCAAGCTCGTCAATTTCTATACGGTAGCCACGCAGACGGAGCTGTCTTTCCGCTCTGCCGCTGTAATACAGCAGGCCGTTTTCAATGTAGCCGTAATCGCCTGTGCAGTAGTAATTCTTATCGCAGAAGCGCTTGCTGTCCTCGCCGATATAGCCTCTTGAAACAGCTTTTCCGACAAGATGTATTTCGCCGTCACGGGCAAGACAAATCTGTACGGAATTTCCCTCGGCGGTACCGATAGGGAGCTGTTTTCCGACCAGCATAGCAGGCGTTATTTCAACCGCCGTAACAGCACATGTAGCCTCGCTCGGACCGTATGCGTTGATTATGCGGCAGTCGGGAAAACGCTGGAACAGCTTTCTTGCGGTGTTGGTTTTGAGGATTTCGCCGCAGAAGAAAAACAGTTTCAGCTCGGGCATAAGGCAGTAATTGAACGCCCTGTCCGAAAGACATAAATCCGCAAACGACGGAGTCATAACCGTCATTTCGGCATGACTTTCTCCCATTCTTTTAAGCAGCGACGACATATCCGCCGTTTCATTTCTCGTAAGCGCAACCATTGCCGCCTTTCGCTCGGAGCAGTAAACTATATCCGCAACCGAAAGGTCGAACGAAAAATTGGCGGTATTGAGTATGACTCTCGGGGCAATTTCACGAAGCGCAGGAATATTCAGAAACCAGCTCGTGAACGCTTTGAGGTTTTCACGGTTTATCGGCACGGCATGCCGCTTTCCCGTAGTTCCCGACGTAAAGACGGTGTATGCCATACCGCTCGATTTTATATGCTCCTCGGTAAAGCTTTCGCCGTTATCGCACACAGACAAAAGCAGGTCGTACTCGTAAACGGGTATATCCCTGAATCCGAGCCTGCTGTTCTTTTCGGTGCAGAGGACGGCGGCAGGCTGTGTTCTGTCAATATTATCCCTTATCTTTTCAGCGGACAGAATCGTGTCGCAGGGTATGTAGCCCACGCCGCATTTAAGACAGGCAAGGATAAAAACATATGTTACAACGGACTTGTGACCGTAAATAAGGACGCTTTTTCCCTCGGGAATATTTTTCACGAGCCACGAAGCGGCAGAGCTGACCTTTGCGGCAAGCTCATCTGTGGTCACTTTTTCGTTCCCGCAAATGTATGAATACACCCCGACACCTCCTGTTTGAACAAATTATATTATTAGCCTTTGTTTTTTCACA
Source organism: Ruminiclostridium sp. (assembly GCA_045579125.1). GTDB lineage: Bacteria > Bacillota > Clostridia > Oscillospirales > Ruminococcaceae > Ruminiclostridium_E. The sequence goes on along the minus strand of JAZNLN010000212.1, from coordinate 14,237 downwards.
ATATCTAAAAAGTATTATACAACATTACCAAAAATTATGCAATAGTTATTTTGACATTTTTTGTTATTTTCTGATTTTTTGTGTATTTTTCCTTATATCTTTACAGCATTTTATTTTTAAAAAATACTATTGTAAAAAAATGGCGGTTGTGATATAATAAATTTGTGTGTATTCCGAAAGGGAAACAATGCAAAAACAGGATAAGGATTGATATAATGAGCAAAAAAGCATACGACGACAACAGTCTGGTTTCACTCAAGGGTCCCGACCAGGTGCGTAAAAGACCTGCCGTAATATTCGGCTCGGACGGCATTGAGGGCTGTCAGCATTCGGTTTTTGAAATACTTTCAAACTCAATCGACGAGGCTCGTGAAGGCTACGGCGATACCATTACGATAACACGCTATCTTGACAAATCCATTGAGGTTGCCGACCACGGAAGAGGCATCCCTATCGACTATAACAAAAACGAGGAAAAATACAACTGGGAGCTTGCGTTCTGTACCCTTTACGCAGGCGGCAAATACAACAACAACAGCGGCGACAACTACACCTATGCGCTTGGTCTTAACGGACTCGGTCTCTGCGCTACGCAGTTTTCGTCGGAATATATGGAAGTATGCGCAGATAACGGAACATGGCGCTACAATCTCCGTTTCGAAAAGGGCTTTAACGTTACCGCCGACAAGGACGAAAGAGGCTTTATAAAAAGCAGGTCAAACGGCAGTACGGGAACAGTAATCCGCTGGAAGCCCGACCTTGACGTATTTACCGAAATCGAAATGTCCGACGAGTTTTTCTCCGAGGTGCTCCGCAGACAGTCGATAGTAAACGACGGTCTGACGTTTGTGTACCGCAAGGAGAACGAGGACGGAACATTTGAGGAAAAAATCTACTGCTACGAAAACGGCATAAGCGACTATCTTGCCGAAATCGTCGGCGAGGACGCCCTGACAATACCGCAGAATTTCACTGCGCAGAGACAAGGCCGAGACCGTGAGGATAAAGAGGACTACAAGGTAAAGCTCCGTGTGTCGTTCGTATTTTCGAACAAAATCCACTTTATCGAACACTACCACAATTCATCCTGGCTGGAGCACGGCGGAAGCCCCGACAAGGCTCTGCGGCAGGCGTTCGTATCGCAGATTGACTCCTACCTCAAAAACAACAACAAGTACAATAAGGGCGAGGCAAAGATAACCTTTGCGGATGTTGAGGACTGCCTCGTATTTATCTCGTCCAACTTTTCGACGCAGACAAGCTACGAAAACCAGACCAAAAAAGCAATAAACAACAAATTCATCTATGAAGCCATGACCGAATGGCTCAAGCACAACCTTGAGGTTTATTTCATAGAAAATCCCGACGAGGCGGTAAAAATCTGCGAACAGATTATGATTAACAAGCGTTCAAGAGAAACCGCCGAGCGCACAAAGCTCAACATCAAGAAAAAGCTTGCGGGCAATATTGATATGAGCAACCGTGTGCAGAAGTTCGTGGACTGCCGCAGCAAGGACCTCACAAAGCGTGAGCTTTACATCGTGGAGGGCGACTCGGCGCTCGGTTCCGTAAAGCTTGCCCGTGACGCAGAGTTCCAGGCAATAATGCCTGTACGAGGCAAGATACTCAACTGTCTCAAAGCGGGCTATGACAAAATATTCAAGAGCGAAATCATTACCGACCTGCTGAAAGTTCTCGGCTGCGGAGTGGAGGTAAAGGCAAAATCAAACAAGGATTTGTCAAATTTCAGTCTTGAAAATCTCCGCTGGTCGAAAATCGTCATATGCACCGATGCCGACGTTGACGGTTTCCAGATAAGAACGCTCATTCTGACAATGCTGTACCGCCTTACTCCGACGCTTATCCGTGAGGGATACGTTTATATTGCGGAGTCGCCGCTGTACGAAATCAATACGAAGGACAACACCTATTTCGCATATACGGAGCCCGAAAAGACCCGCATACTCGAAATTATCGGCGACAAGAAATACACAATCCAGCGCTCGAAAGGTCTCGGCGAAAACGAGCCCGATATGATGTCGCTGACGACAATGAATCCCGACACACGCCGCCTCATCAAGGTTATGCCCTCCGACGTCGCACAGACGCAGGAAATGTTCGACCTCCTCCTCGGCGACAACCTCGCAGGACGCAAGGATTATATCCAGGAGTTCGGAAGCCTGTACCTTGACGACATTGACGTAAGCTGATTAACTGAAACGGAGTATACAAATTGAAAAAAGAAAAAAAGACAACGGCAAAAAAATCTGTCCGCACCGAAGCATACATTGAGGGCGCAGGCATTGTTGCCGACAAGAATATAGTTGACACTTTAAAAGAAAACTACATGCCGTATGCGATGAGCGTTATCATCTCCCGTGCGCTCCCCGAAATAGACGGTTTCAAGCCGTCTCACAGGAAGCTGCTTTACACGATGTATAACATGGGGCTGCTGAAAGGCGGGCGCATAAAATCGGCTAACATCGTAGGTCAGACCATGCAGCTTAACCCTCACGGCGACCAGGCTATCTATGAAACCATGGTCCGTCTCTCACGAGGCAACGAGGCTCTGCTCCACCCCTACATCGACAGCAAGGGCAACTTCGGCAAGGCGTTTTCAAGAGATATGTCATTCGCTGCAAGCCGTTATACGGAAGCAAAGCTTGACGTTCTCTGTCACGAGCTGTTTGCGGACATCGACAAGGACACGGTTGATTTCGTCCCCAACTACGACAACACCAAAACCGAGCCGAAGCTCCTCCCCGTGCGCTTTCCGTCGATACTCGTAAACAACAACATAGGCATTGCGGTTTCAATGGCGAGCAATATCTGTTCATTCAACCTTGCGGAAATATGCGAAACGACCATTGCGCTTATGAAAGACCCCGAGCACGATATTATCTCCACGCTCAAAGCTCCCGATTTCCCCGGCGGCGCATTCATCGTTTACAACGAGGAAGAAATGCGCTCGATATATGAAACGGGCAGAGGCTCGATAAAGGTCAGGGCGAAATATAACTACGACAAGGAAAACAACTGCGTAGAAATAACCGAAATCCCGCCCACAACCACCGTTGAAGCCATTATCGACAAAATAATCGAAAACGTAAAGCTCGGCAAAATAAAGGAAATATCCGACGTGCGTGACGAAACCGACCTTTCGGGATTAAAGCTCACGCTTGACCTCAAAAGAGGCGTGGACGCCGAGGCGCTTATGCAGAAGCTCTACAAAATAACACCTCTCCAGGATACATTCGGCTGTAATTTCAACGTTCTTATAGAGGGAAATCCCCGTGTAATGGGCGTAAAGGAAATACTGACGGAATGGACGGAGTTCAGGAGCCAGTGCGTAAAGCGTGGAGTGTTCTATGAGCTGAACAAGAAAAAAGACAAGCTGCACCTGCTGCTCGGTCTGAAAAAAATACTTCTCGACATCGACAAAGCAATAAAGATAATCCGTGAAACCGAGGAGGAAGCGGACGTTGTTCCCAACCTCATGGTAGGTTTCGGAATAGACGAGGTCCAGGCGGACTACGTTGCGGAAATCAAGCTCCGTCATATCAACCGTGAATACATCACAAAGCGCATTTCCGAAATTGAGGAGCTGCGTGACTCTATTGCGGATATGGAGGAAACGCTCGAAAGCCCACGCAAAGTCAAGGCCATCATTATAAAAGAGCTGAAGGAAATCGCAGAGAAATATCAGAAGCCGAGAAAAACTCTCCTGACCTACGTTTCGGATGACGACGCTCCGGAAATCGAAGAAGCTCCCGACTATGCGGTAAATCTGTTCATGACAAACGAGGGCTATTTCAAGAAAATCACCCCGCTGTCGCTCCGAATGGGCGGCGAGCAGAAGCTCAAGGACGGCGACTCGATAGTATTCAGCGAGGAAGCAACAAACCGCACGGAGCTGCTGTTCTTTACAAACAAGTTCAACGTTTACAAGTCCCGTGCCGCAGATTTTGACGACGCAAAGGCAAGCGTCCTCGGCGAATATGTAGCGGCAAAGCTTGGCTTTGAGGAGGGCGAAAACGTTGTAAACCTTGTATCGACAGCAGATTACAGCGAAACAATCGTGCTGTTCTTCAAAAACGGAAAATGCGCAAAGGTGCCTTTATCCTCGTTCGCAACGAAAACAAAGCGCAAAAAGCTTGCCAACGCTTACTACGACGGCTCGGAGCTCGTAGCAATGTATAAGATAAGCGAGGATACGGAGTTCATTCTCCAGTCCGACGCCGGAAAAATAATGATTTTCTCGACGGCTCTCGTGCTCGCAAAGGCGGCAAGAGATACGCAGGGCGTACAGGTAATGCGCCTGACAAAGGCACAGCTCGCAAGCGCAAGACCGTTCGCAGAGGGCGTAATCAAGAACGCAGAGCAGTATCTGACAAAAACAATACCCGTTGCAGGCACTGCGGTAAAATTTGATGTTGACCAACTGCGTTTTGAGTGATATACTGTATATGAAGCCGCATGCAGGAGAAACGTGCGGCAGAAAATGAAGTGATTTTGGAGGAATATGTGTATGCTTACCGATATTGAAATCGCCCAGCAGGCAAAAATGAAAAAAATCGGCGAAATCGCCGCAAACCTCGGACTTACCGAGGAGGAATACGAGCCTTACGGCCATTACAAAGCAAAAATATCCCAGAAATACATCGACCGTCAGAAGGATAAGCCCGACGGAAAGCTTATCCTCGTGACCGCAATCAACCCCACCCCCGCAGGCGAAGGCAAAACAACAACAAGCATAGGCCTTGCCGAAGGTATGCACAAGCTCGGAAAAAATGCAGTTCTCGCTCTGCGTGAGCCGTCGCTCGGACCTGTATTCGGAATCAAGGGCGGCGCAGCAGGCGGCGGATATTCGCAGGTAGTTCCCATGGAGGACATCAACCTGCATTTCACAGGCGACATGCATGCTATTACAGCGGCAAACAATCTCCTGTGCGCTCTGCTTGACAACCATATCCAGCAGGGCAATACGCTCGGAATTGACGGCAGACAGGTGCAGATAAAGCGCTGTCTTGATATGAACGACCGCAACCTCCGCAACTGCATCGTAGGTCTCGGAGCAAAGGTTGACGGCGTACCCCGTGAGGACCATTTCTGCATTACGGTTGCAAGCGAGGTTATGGCAATTCTCTGCCTTGCAAACGACCTTGACGACCTGAAAGAAAGACTCGGCCGCATTCTTGTTGCGTATACATACGACGGCAAACCCGTTTATGCCCGTGACCTGAACGCTGTGGGCGCAATGACTGCGCTTTTAAAGGACGCTATCAAGCCCAACCTTGTTCAGACGCTCGAAAACAATCCCGCTATAATTCACGGCGGTCCGTTTGCGAATATCGCTCACGGCTGCAACTCCGTCCGTGCAACAAAGCTTGCGCTCAAGCTCGGCGATTACGCTATCACAGAGGCAGGTTTCGGCTCCGACCTCGGCGCAGAAAAGTTCTTCGACATAAAGTGCAGATATGCAGGACTGAAGCCTGACTGCACGGTTCTCGTAGCGACGATAAGAGCGCTCAAGTACAACGGCGGCGTTCCCAAGGCAGAACTCACAGCCGAAAACCTCGACGCACTCAAAAAGGGTATTGTAAACCTCGGCGCACATATCGAAAACCTGCGTAAATACGGCGTTCCCGTAGTTGTTGCAATCAACCATTTCTACACCGACACGGACGCTGAAATCGCTTATATCAGAGAGTACTGTGAAAAGATGGGCGCAAGGGTTGCGTTCTCCGACGTATTCCTCAAGGGCGGCGAAGGCGGCACAGAGCTTGCACAGGCAGTTCTCGATACTATCGACGCAGAAAAATCCGATTTCAAGCCGCTTTACGATGAAAAACTCCCGATTAAGGAAAAGCTCGGCATAATCGCAAAGGAAATATACCGTGCCGACGGAGTTATTTTCACCGCAAACGCAGAAAAGGCTATCAAGAACATAGAGGCGCTCGGTTTCGGTGATATTCCCGTGTGCGTTGCAAAAACACAGTACTCACTCTCCGACGACCCGACAAAGCTCGGCAAGCCCGAGGGCTTTGAAATTACAGTCCGTGACGTCAAGCTCTCCGCAGGCGCAGGCTTTGTGGTTGCGCTGACGGGCGACATAATGACTATGCCCGGCCTTCCCAAAATCCCCGCCGCAAACAATATTGACGTTGACAGCGACGGAAACATCTCGGGTCTGTTCTGATATGAATAAATACATTTCAAACTCGGTTGAAGAAACAATGAGCATTGCGGAGAAATTCGCTGAAAATCTCCGTGCAGGAGATACAGTGCTCTACACGGGCGAAATGGGTGCGGGCAAAACTCACTTTACAAAAGGAATAGCACGGCATTTCGGCGTGACCGAGGAAATAACAAGTCCGACGTTTGCGCTGGTAAATGAATACCGTGGAAATCCCGAAATATTCCATTTCGACCTTTTCAGGATTTCAAGCTACGACGACCTCTACGCTATCGGCTTTTTCGATTACCTCGACCGTGAGGGTATACTTGCGGTTGAGTGGAGCGAAAATATACCGCAGCTCGCCGAATACCTTGAAAACACCTATATCGTGGATATAGTCAAAACAGGCGACAGCAGCCGTGAAATTACCATTTCCGAAAGAAAGGATTAGAAAATGCTTGTTCTTGGAATAGATACCTCGGCGGTTGTCAGCACATGCGCCGTATGCGAAATCGGCGAAAACAAAAAGGTAATCGCTTCGGGTCTTATCAACACAAAGCTGATGCATTCGCAGACGCTCGTTCCTTTTATGGAAAGCTTGCTTAAAAACTGCAATACGGAGCTTTCGCAGATTGATGCATTCGCAGTTTCAAAAGGTCCGGGCTCATTTACGGGTCTGCGAATCGGAATATCTGCGGTAAAGGGCATTGCGTATGCGCTCGGAAAGCCGTGTATTCCCGTGTCTACCCTGCTCGGAATCGCATATAACTTTACCGCTTTCGACGGTATCGTGTGCGCCTGCATGGACGCACGCTGCAATCAGGTTTATAACGCCGTTTTCCGTGTAACCGACGGTACGGTTGAACGCCTGTGCGACGACAGAGCACTGTTCATAAACGAACTGGCGGAGGATTTAAAGCAGTACGGCGGCGAAAAAATAATACTTGCGGGCGACGGCGCCGAGCTTGCGTACAAAACAATAAACGACGGGAACATCCGCCTTGCGCCCGCCGATTTGCGCTATCAGAAAGGTACGGGCGTGTGCTTTGCGGCGGAATACTGCGAGCAGATTGAGCCGAAAGAGCTTATGCCCGTTTATCTGCGTCTGCCTCAGGCGGAACGTGAAAGGATTGCAAGAGAAAAGGAGAAAAAATAATGCTGGTAATAGGAAGCGACCACGCAGGCTACGAATTAAAGCTTGCACTTAAAAAGTATCTCGACGAAAACAATATCGAATATATCGACATGGGCTGCAACGGCGAGCCTGTCGACTACCCCGACATTGCGGAGGCTGTATGCAAAAAAATAACCGACGGTACCGCTGAAAAGGGCGTGCTTGTCTGCGGAACAGGCATAGGCATTTCGATGGCGGCAAACAAGGTCAAAGGCATTCGTGCCGCACTCTGCGAAAACTATTTTTCCGCAAAGTTTACAAGACTTCACAACGACGCAAACGTAATCTGTTTCGGCGGCAGAACGACAGGCGCAGGCCTTGCTACGGAACTGCTCGACGTATTCCTCAAAACTGAATTTGAGGGCGGCCGCCACGCACGCCGTGTCGAAAAAATAATGGATCTTGAAAAGTAAGCAAGTATTAAAAACGCTGCTGATTAAGGACAGTGCTCATACAGAAGCTTTGTATGCATTATCGGTGGAAACCTTTCTGAAGAAAGGTTATCCCCCGTACCCCCTTCCAAAGACTTTTAATATTGATAACAGCCTGACAGGGCATACCCTGTCAGGCTGTTATCAATCTATAAAGTTTTAGGAAAGGAGTTTGGGGAATAACCCTTTTTCAAAAGGGTTTTCCTCAATAATATGTATAAATCTTATGTACGGACTGCTGTCCTTAATCAGCAGCGCTTTTATGTAAGCCACTTTGCCTTGATTGACGGTTTTGCCTGCGGACTCTGGGCGATAGCTATGCGGAGCTTGCCCTCGTTTGTAACCGTCATGCCGTAAATATATCCGCTTGAAACAGACGGCTTGCATACTGTTTTCAGATTCTTTCCGTTTTTATCGACGGAGTAAACACGCTTATAGGTGTTGAGATAGAACAAGCCGTCGTAGTACGACAGGCGGGCATAGCTTGCCTGATAGAACGAGCTCTTGCCCCATGAGTTCCATGTGCTTTTGATTTTTGTAAGCGTTTTTGCAACGCCTGTCTTGACGCTGTAACGTTTGAACAGCGTATAAATTGTGCTTGACGTCGGTTTTTTCTGCATTCCCGGGCTCGTTTTGTCAAGCTCCAGATAATAGAGATATGAGCCGATTGAGAAAATCTGTGAATCTACGTTCCTCCAGAAATAATTGTCATAGGTTTTATCGGTTGCCTTTTTCAGTCCGCTGTAAAGTTTCCAGTTATAGTGCTTTTTCGGCGCTTTTTTGATAGCGGCGTCGCTGAGGAGGAAGTATGTATGCGAAACCTTGCCGAGGCCGTCATAGTTCTTTCCGCTTATTGTAAACATCGGGTCGTCAAATGTAACGTCAACGTGATAGTACTTCTTGCCGAGCTTTATGTAATTCCATGCGTGGTTCATGTCCTTACTGTAAATAACCGAGCTTTCGATTCCAAGCTCACGCAGGAGATACGAATAAGCAAGCGCATAACCCTGACACACTGCCTTTTTGTCAACAAGACAGCCGTATGCGGAATACTGCGTGTCGCCCGTGCTGTAAGTGGTGTTCACGATGAGGTAATCATGAATGGTGAGCGCTTTCTGCATATCCGTCATTGAGTCGTCAACGGTTGCAAGCGCAGCCTTCACGGCCTTGTCAAACTTTTTCTTTGCGCTGCTGTACTGTTTCTTCGTGAAAAGGAACTCAAAGGATATATTGAAGTGCGAGTACGTTTTGGTGTACTGCATTTCAAAACTCGTGTCGATAAAGAAAAGCTCGGGATAATTGTATACGAGATACTCCAGCTTTTCCGACACATCGTCAACATCCCAGCCGTTTTTCTTCACATATGCAGAAACGTCAATTTTGTTATTATAGTCCGTAATTTCGGACACCATATATTCTTCGAAACTTAATCCTGCGCTATACGCTTTTGACGAGTTCCCGCCGAAATCGGCAGCAGATACCTCAACGGCGAACACAGGAAGTATAAGCGCAAAAATAATCAGAAACGAAAGTAGCCTTTTCTTCATAATTTCATTCTCCAATGCTGTTTTATTTCGGCGTGCGCCGATTTACTTATATTATATCACACCTGCACAAATTTTTCAACACAGATTTGCAAATATAGTGAATTTTTATTTGATATTGACATCTATGTTACATTTTGATATAATAAATAAATAATAGGTAAGTATTTTCAAATTCGTAAAACATTTGTTATTTTAGATATACTATTATAATATATAAAAACGTTTCATAACCCCGGAGGATAATAAATGAATACAGTAAGCTTCCCGGCAGCAAGCCCGGAAACCGCATACATCAATGCACCCGCAGGCACCGTCGCATTCCATTTCGACGGCGAGAAAATGAGCGTAGTATACGCAACAGACAAGTATTTTGATATTTTCATGTGCACACGGGCGGAATACATCGCCATTCCCGCAAATCAGTACGGACTGCGGATGATTGACGAAAGCGCAAGCAAATCGTTTATCGCAGAAATCAACGACGAGCTCGGCAAAAACAGCAATATCTCCATAAATATCTTCCCTACCCTCAAAAACGGACAGGCTCTTACGGTGAACTACGCCATAAATCCCGTAAGAAACGAGGACGGAACATACACGCTCTACTGCTCCACGCTTGATATTTCAAAATACCACACAGGAAAATCCGCTGTCGACAGCGACGAATACAGACGCATGTGCGCAATTTCGTCAATTTCCGCCGACATAATCTATGAGTACGACTTCAACGACAAGACAATGAGCTTTTTTGTCAACTGCGGCGGCGAATATGTCCCTAAATCGGTTGTAAGCGACTTTGAAAGCATGTGCAAGGAGAAAAAAGCCTTTCACGAGGACGACACCGAGGCTTTTGAGCGTTTCTGCGACATGCTCCAGATAGGAAACGACAAATACATGGGCGAAATACGCCTTTATAACGAGGCTACCGAGGAATACGAGTGGCACAGGGTGCGTTTCAAGACGATAATCGACATGCAGACAGGTCTGCCCATCAAAGCTATCGGCGAGTTCGCAAATATCAGCGAAAAGAAAAATGCCGAGCAGAAGCTTATCGACAAGGCGGAGCGTGACCCGCTGACGAAGATATACAACAAGGCGACCACACGCTCGATGATAAAGAACTATCTCCGCACGGACAGCCGTGAAAGCTACGACGCACTTATAATAGTAGACGTCGATAATTTCAAGCATGTAAACGACTCTCTCGGACACCTCTTCGGCGACAGCATTCTCGTTGACCTTTCCCAGGAAATGCAGGACCTGTTCCGTTCAAATGACGTTGTCGGACGTATAGGCGGCGACGAGTTTGTGGTATTCCTGCGTGGAATAAAGCAGAAAAAACACATCGCCGACAAGGCGGGAGATATATGCAAGATTTTCGACCTCCTCTATTCGGGCGACGACGGCGAAAAAATAACAGGCAGCCTTGGCATTGCGCTTTTCCCCGAGGACGGCGACACATACGACGAGCTGTTCAAGAAAGCGGATATTGCGCTTTACACCTCCAAGGCGTCGGGCAAGAACACCTACACGTTCTACGACGAGGAAAAAACCGACGAAATGCCCGAGCCTGTGCCGAGAAAAACACATGTCAACCGCTATTCCAGGGATGCAATTCTTTCTATGGGAAATGCTACCCTTGAGCACGAGATTACAGGGCTTGCATTCGACGTTATGGACACAACGGAAAATGTCGAAAGCGCTGTAAATATGATAATCAGCAAGACAGGAAAGAAGTTCTCCTTATCAAGAGTAACGATAAACGAGCCTGCCTCCGAAAATGAATACAAGTGTGTTTATTCGTGGAGCTCACGCTCGGTTGAAGAAAATCTCGGCGCTGTTACAGCAACAGCACAGTCGGATACAGACGCAATTCTGCCTCTTTTCGACAAAAACGACATCGCAGTATTCTCCTGCGGCAGCGAGGACTGCAAGGCGCTCGGAAAATTTATTGAGCCGCTCGGCACAAAATCCGCTCTTTTATGTGCCGTAAGGGACGGAGAAACGATTTCCGCAGTAGTAAGCTTCCACGACTGCGCAAACGACAGAGTATGGTCGGTTGATGAAGTGCTTGCGGCAAAGGCAATAGCGAAAACTCTGAAGAATTATCTGTTCAGAATAAGAGAGCTTGAATCCTCAATTAAAAAAGCCGAAGCATTCGGCAGCTATGACGCCCTCACGGGCCTCCCCTCCTACAAGAAATTCTGCGTTATGGCGGAAAAGACAGTTGCGGCGGGATTTGAAAATGATTCATATGCGCTTATCTGCACGGATATACTCGATTTCGAATACATAAACGACAAGTACGGCATAGACAAGGGCGACGAGCTTCTCAAGGCCTTCGCCAAAAAGGTTTCGACGATATGCGACGGAATATGCTGCGTATGCCGCATGATTGCGGACAGATTCCTCATACTCGCAAAGGTAGAATCGCTTGAGCTGCTTTCACGCAGCCTCAGAACGTTCGCAGGCGGATTCAAAGCCGAGGAAATGCCCGAAGTCGACGAGGTGAACGTGGTAATCGGCGTTGCGCTTATCGCAGGAAAGAATTTCTTTAACGTCACAATGTCCGCAAACAATGCAAACGTTGCAGTCAAATACGCAAAGAAGAACAAGCTTTCGGGCGTGGTGCTGTATAAGGACGAAATGCGGGTTGAAATGTCGCTTTGCGAAAAGACACGCCGTGAGGCGGAAACTGCGCTTAAAAACGATGATTTCGCAGTTTATCTCCAGCCTAAGGTCAGCCTTTCCGATAATCAGATAGTAGGCGCAGAGGCGCTTATAAGATGGAAAAAGCCCGACGGCACACTCCTCTTCCCGAGCGATTTCATAAAATACCTTGAGCCGAGCGGCTTTATCATAAAGCTTGATTTCTATGTTTACGAAAAGGTGTGCCAATATCTCCGCAAGCGGCTTGACGCAGGAGAAAAATGCGTTCCGATTTCAGTGAACGTTTCGGGTCTGCACCTCAAAACAACAGGCTTCGTTGAGGCTCTCGTCGAAATCGTTGAAAGATACCGTATTCCCAAAAAACTGATTGAGCTTGAACTGACGGAAAATGTGTTCGTGGAGAACGAAAAGAATGCGCTCGACGCCATGACAGCGTTCAGAAAACTTGGTTTCAAAATCTCCATCGACGATTTCGGTTCGGGTTTTTCGTCGCTCAACCTGCTTAAAAATCTGCCTGTCGACAATCTTAAAATCGACAGGGAGTTCTTCTCCAACGAAATGCTGCGGGCAAATGACAAAATCATCATCTCGGGCATTATCGCCATGGCGGGAAGAATGGATATTTCCATCGTGTGCGAGGGCGTCGAAACCAAGGAGCAGATTGACTTCCTTAAAGAGCAGAACTGCGATATGGTACAGGGCTTCTTCTATGCAAAGCCTGTGCCTACGGACGAGTTTGACAGCATAAAGCTTGATTCGTAATAACCTGTATACTATATAATGTATAAAGCCGTGCAGGCGAATTATTATTCGTTTCGCACGGCTTTCTTGGTTACATTAAGGTTACATATTCAAATGTAACAAAAATGTAACCTCGAAAATGACGTATCCTACAAAACCCATTTTTTTCAAAAAAAGTTTCAAAAAAAACTAAAGTTTCCCCCGCCCTCGCCGATATAACAGATGTAAAGGTTAAAACAACCTGATTACAACAATGGTTTTGCAGCAAAACAACCTAACGTAAGGTTTCCGAAAGAGTCGGAAACAAAACACGCAGAGCTGCTGAAAGGATTTCGGCGGCTAAGAATCAAGGAGGAAAACTATGGGAATGGTAGTACAACACAATTTAAGCGCGATCAATGCTAACAACGCAATGAGCAAAAACGTAAGCGGTCTTGGTAAGTCCACTGAAAAGTTATCCACAGGTTACAAAATCAACCGTGCTGCTGATAACGCTGCTGGTCTTGCAATTTCCGAAAAGATGCGTTCACAGATTCGTGGTCTTTCTCAGGCTACAAACAACGCTAACGACGCAATCAGCCTCATTCAGACAGCTGAAGGCGCATTAAATGAAACAACAGACATTCTCCAGAGAATGAGAGAGCTTTCTGTTCAGTCTGCTAACGGCACATACACAGACGAAGACAGAGATCAGATCCAGCTCGAAGTTGAAGCTCTTAAGAGCGAAATCGACCGTATCTCCGAAGCAACAGAATTCAACGAGATGAAGTTACTCGACGGTTCTCTTGACGGAGCAACAGGTTCCAACACAGACTTCGGTCCTCGTTACGGCGTTCTTCTTTCTCAGAACACAGCAGAGGGCGGCGAGCTTACCTCAAACATCTCTCTCGAAGGCTCTACAATTACATCCAGCGTATCCGGCGTTACTGTAGCTCTCGCAGACGCAGCTTCCGGTGCAGGCGGCGAAAGTGCTGAATGGTCCGCAGACGGTAAAACTCTTACCCTTAACCTCAAGGAGGGTCAGACTTATACACAGTCCCAGATTGATGATTTAATCAAGAACGCTACACAGGCTAAGGACGAAGAACAGGAAAACCCGATTCCTGACGTTGCTATCAAGCTCAAGAGCGGCGTATTCACATTCTCGGGCGAAGAAGATTACACCACACAGACAGGTGTAAGAGCAGACAGCGGCGACATCGACGTTTCTAACGTTCTTATGGGCGGCGGCGGAGTACACAATGATACATACGCTGACAGCATCCGCTTCGTATCCAACAACTACGGCGAAGATACACGTTCCATCACAATCGCTACTGACGTTGCAGCAGGTAAGGAATGGGTAGAAACAACTGAATCCGGCGACGAAGGCACAGGCATCAAGAACGGTGAATTCACACTTCACATTTCAACAGGTGTTGAATACTCCGAAGAAGACCTCGAAAAGATCCTTTCCAAGGCAGGTCTTGACTATGATATCACTCTTTCTGACCAGG
>JAZNLN010000211.1:0-19521 GCA_045579125.1 Ruminiclostridium sp. | reverse complement strand
CCGTCCGTTCCCGTTGAAATTATGGGTCTTTCCGAGGTACCGAGCGCAGGCGATACGTTCGCAGTCGTTGAGGACGAAAAGCTCGCAAGACAACTCGTTGAAAAGCGTAAGTTCGACGCCAAGGAAGAACAGTTCAAGCTTTACAAGAAGGTTACGCTCGACAACCTCAACTCGCAGATTGCCGAGGGCAATATGAAGGAGCTTGCGCTTATCGTAAAGGCAGACGTACAGGGCTCCGTGGAGGCGGTTACCCAGTCGCTTGAAAAGCTTACCAACGAAGAAGTAAGAGTTCGTGTAATCCACGGCGCAGTAGGCGCTATCAGCGAAAGCGACGTTATGCTCGCAAATGCGTCCAACGCCATCATCGTCGGCTTTAACGTGCGTTCGCACCCCGCAGCGGCGGAAAACGCAAAGCGTGACGGCGTCGATATACGCTACTACCGCATTATTTACGATGCAATCGAAGAAATACAGACAGCTATCAAGGGCATGCTCGACCCGAAATACCGTGAGGTAGAGCAGGCAAGAATAGAAGTGCGTCAGGTGTATAAGATAACAAATGTCGGCATTGTTGCGGGCTGTTATGTGCTTGACGGCAAGGTTGAAAGAAAGTCCAGCGTCCGCATTGTCCGTGACGGTATCATCGTAGGCGACGACAAGATTGCGGGTCTGCGCCGTTTCAAGGACGACGTCAAGGACGTTGCCGCAGGCTACGAGTGCGGTATCAGCCTTGAAAAATTCACCGACATCAAGGAAGGCGACATTTTCGAAGCCTTTATCATGGAGGAATACAGAGATTAACAGTTGAAAGGAAGGATACGGTATGGCTAACCATAACATCGAACGACTTTCCGAAGACGTAAAAAGAGAAATAACGACCGCAATACGGGAAATCAAGGATTCCCGCATTGCAGGCCGAATTGTCACAATATCGCATGTTGAAATAACAAATGACCTCTCCTACTGCACGGTTTACGTTTCCTGTCTCGACGGAGCGGAGGCGTCTGCCGACGCAGCGGACTGCCTCAAGGGGGCGGCGGGCTTCTTCAAAAAGCGCATTAACGCACGAATCAAGATGAGAAAAATGCCCGAGCTTATTTTCAAGCCCGATACCTCGCTCGATTACTATGAGAAAATCGACGGTATCATCAGAAATCTCCCCAAGCGCACCACAGAGGAAACGGGAGAAGAAAACGAGGAAGAATGAGAATTGATATTAAAAAAGCGGCAGAAATGCTGCGAGGAATGGACGACGTGCTTATTCTGAGCCACGCTAACCCCGACGGCGACACCGCAGGCTGTGCTCACGCACTCTGCGAGGCATTGCAGAGCATGGGCAAAAAATCCCGCATTCTCTGCTCGGACGATTTTTCGCAGAGAATGGCGTTTATGAAAAGCGGCGTGCAGCCGCAGGATTTTGAGCCGAAAAACATCGTCAGCGTTGACGTTGCGGACAAAAAGCTCCTCGGCGCACTCGAAGAAACCTACGGCGGCAGAGTAAACCTCGCAATAGACCATCACCTGTCGCATGTCGATTTTGCCGAATACGCATTCGTAGAGCCCGACGCAGCGGCAGCGTGCGAAACGGTGTACCTCGTGATACGGGAGCTTGGCGCAGAGATAACCGATACCATGGCGGCCTGCCTTTATACAGGTATTGCAACCGATACGGGCTGCTTCAAATTCTCCAATGTAACCCCGAGAACGCACAGAATCGCCGCAGAGCTTATGGAGCACGACTTCGGCTTTGCCGCAATAAACTACACTCTTTTCGACATGAAAACCAAATCACGGCTCGACGCCGAGGCAAAGGTGCTGTCGGGAATGGAATATTTCTACGACAGCCGCTGTGCCGTTGTTGTTCTTACGAAGGAAATGCTCGACAGCATTGACATTGAGGACTCGAACGGCCTCGCCTCGCTCCCCCGGCAGATTGAGGGCGTAGAGGTCGGCGTTGTAATCAAGGAGAAAAAGGGCTTCTGGAAGGCGTCGCTCCGCACGGCGGAAACCGTTGACGCACAGGAAATCTGCGGCCGTTTCGGCGGCGGCGGACATAAGCGGGCGGCAGGCTGCTCGTTCTCCTGCGGAATAGAAAACGCAAAAAAACAGCTTATCGAAGTAATCGGAGAGTACCTCCGCTGATTGAGGAGTTGCACAGATGAACGGAATAATTTGTATTTACAAGGAACAGGGGTACACCTCGTTCGACGTGGTTGCGATTATGCGCAAGCTCTGCGGAACGAAGAAAATCGGACACGGCGGAACTCTCGACCCGATGGCGGAGGGCGTGCTCCCGATATTCATAGGAAACGCCACCAAGGCGGTTGATTTCTGCCCCGACGACACGAAGGAGTACCGTGCGGGAATGCGCTTCGGCATAACCACCGACACGCAGGACATTACGGGAAAGGTGCTTTCGGTGTGCAACAACCCTGTTTCAAGAAATGCGGAATATATGCTGCGGAGCCGCTTTATGGGAGAGCAGCTGCAGACCCCGCCGATGTACTCGGCTGTGCAGGTGAACGGTCAAAGGCTGTACGACCTCGCACGCCAGGGCATTGAGGTTGAGCGCACTCCGAGAAAAATCAACGTTTTCAACATTCAGTTTGAATATTTCCGTGACAACGAGGCGGTTGCGCTTATCGGCTGCTCAAAAGGCACCTATATCCGCACGCTTATCCACGACATGGGTCAGGAGGTCGGCACAGGCGCCGTTATGACCTCGCTCGTCCGCACGAAATCCGGCATTTTTACGCTTGACGACTGCTACAAGCTTGACGATGTAAAAAGAATTGCCGAGGAACAGGGCGAAAGCGGACTGCGCAAGCTGCTTATGAACATGGAAAGGCTGTACGCAGGTCTGCCCGGAGCGTGGCTTGACGAGCGTCAGAGCAGAATGTTCAGAAACGGAATAGTTCTTGACGCCTCCCGCATAAAGCTGGACAAGATTTATACGGGCACCTACGCAATTTACGACAACATGGGCAAGCTGCTTGCCATAGGTTATATAGGCGAGGACAGCGACCTCGTCGTTACGCAGAGGTTCAGACAGGACGAGGAGAAAATATCTGCTCCTCCCGCTCCCGCTCCTGCTCCCGCTGCCGCTCCCCCGCAGAGCGCCTACACGGCGCCGCAGACGGCACAGGCGGAGGACGGACTGCCTGCCGACGACGACATAATAAACCCCGCCTCTCCGACGGTACGGAGAACGGAAAAGCGTGATATTTCCGAATTAAAAGAGGTAAGATTTTCTTGATTGATATAACAAAAACAGACGGAGCGGCGCCTGCGTCTGCGGTTGCGCTCGGGTTTTTCGACGGACTGCACCTCGGTCATATCGAGGTAATAAAGGCTGCGCTGGAGTACGCACGGAAAAACGCCTGCAAATCGGCGGTTTTCACGTTCGGCGGCGAAACCCTGCTCCCCAAATTCTCTGTCAGCGAAAACCTTATAACGCACAGGCAAAAGCTTGCGCTGCTTGAAAAAATCGGCGTGGATTATATTTTTGCGCCCGATTTCTCCGAAGTGCGTGAGATGTCTGCGGAGCAGTTCGTTGACGACATACTCGTAAAGCGGCTGAACAGCACGGCTATCGTCTGCGGCTATGATTTCCGTTTCGGAAAGGGCGGCAAGGCAGGAGCGGACATGCTGGCGGAGCTTTGCTCGGAGAGAGGGATAAAAACCGAGATAATCCCGCCTGTAACCTTTGACGGCGAGGCGATAAGCTCAACGGCGATACGCTCTCTCGTCCGTGAGGGAAAAATCGCAGAGGCAAACGCAAGGCTTGGCTACGAGCTGACGTATTCCCTCCCCGTGATACACGGAAACAAGCTCGGGCGCACGATAGGCTCCCCGACCATAAACCAGATAATCCCCCCGACAAGCGTAACGCCTCGTTTCGGCGTGTATAAAAGCTGGACGGTGATTGAGGGAAGGAGCTATCCGTCGATTACGAACATCGGCGTGAAGCCGACCGTTTCGGACGGAAATGCGGCGCTTATGGAAACGCACATCGTCGGCTTTGACGGCGACCTGTACGACAGGGAAATAAGCGTAATACTGCGGGAATTTATCCGTGAGGAACAGAAATTCCCGAGCATAGACGAGCTGAAGAAAAATATACAGAACGACATAAAAAGTCTTTCGGACGGAAAGGAACAGAAATGGACAAGATAAGAACACGTTTTGCGCCGAGCCCCACGGGCTACATGCACATCGGAAACCTCCGCACGGCGCTTTATACCTATATCATCGCCAAGAAAAGCGGCGGCACCTTTATCCTCCGCATTGAGGATACCGACCGTGAGCGCTTTGTTGAGGGCGCAACCGAGGTAATCTACGATACGCTCCGTGATTGCGGGCTGGACTGGGACGAGGGTCCCGACAAGGACGGCGGCTATGGTCCGTACATTCAGAGCGAGCGCATGGGAATGTATAAGGAATACGCCGAAAAGCTGGTAGAAATGGGACAGGCGTACTATTGCTTCTGCGATAAGGAGAGAATGGAAAAGCTGCGTGAGCAGCAGACCGCCGAGGGCAAAACTCCCTCCTACGACCGCCACTGCCGCAACCTGTCAAAGGAAGAAATTGCGGAAAAGCTTGCGGCGGGCATTCCCTATGTAATCCGCCAGAAAATCGCCCTTGAGGGCACAACCACTTTCCACGACGAAATATACGGCGACATCAGCATCGACAACAGCGAGCTCGACGACCAGATTCTGCTCAAGACCGACGGAATGCCGACGTACAACTTTGCAAACGTAATCGACGACCACACGATGAACATAACTCACGTTGTAAGAGGCAATGAGTACCTGACCTCCGCTCCGAAGTACGAGCTTTTATACCGTGCGTTCGGCTGGGACTCGCCCAAGTACATCCACGTTGAGCACATCATGAAGGACGCACAGCATAAGCTCGCAAAGCGTGACGGCGACGCAAGCTATCAGGACCTCATGACAAAGGGCTACCTTTCGGCGGGCGTGCTGAACTACATTGCTCTGCTGGGCTGGGCGCCCAAGGGCGAAAACGAGATATTCACCCTTGACGAGCTTATTGAGGAATTTGACATTTCGGGCATTTCCAAATCCCCCGCAATTTTCGACCCCCTCAAGCTCAAGGCTATCAACGCCGAGCATATCCGCAGACTTTCCAAGGAGCGGTTCAAGGAAATCGCAATGCCTTATGTAAAGCAGGGCTGCTCACGCAGCGACATCAATTTCGACGTTCTCTGCGAAACGCTCCAGGTGAGAACAGAGGTGCTTACAGACATTCCTCCGCAGGTTGACTTTATCGACGCTCTCCCCGAATACGACAACGAGCTTTATACCCACAAGAAGATGAAAACCAACGCCGAAACCTCCCTTGACGCACTTCAGAAGGTGCTCCCCGTTATGGAGGCGCTTGACGATTACTCCGCCGAGGGCGTGCACGCCGCACTTTTCAGCCTTATCGAACAGCTCGGCGTAAAGAACGGATACATTCTCTGGCCCGTGCGTGTTGCGCTTTCGGGCAAGCCCGTAACGCCGTGCGGCGCAGTTGAGCTTGCGGCAGTGCTGGGAAAAGAGGACTGTATAGCGAGAATAAGGAAAGGTATCGAACAGCTGTCGTAACGGTATAATTGCTGTAAATATCGTGTACTTTTCACTTTTCTGTCACGAACGGATATTATAATTTTCCGTGCAGAAAAAATATCCCCGAAAGGAAAGGTTATACCATGATAGAGGTAAAAAACCTAACAAAGCGTTACGGCGGCAAGCTTGCCGTAAACGACATCTCGTTCACCGCCGAAACGGGTCAGGTAACAGGCTTTCTCGGACCCAACGGCGCCGGTAAATCAACGACCATGAACATTCTTACGGGCTATATCTCCTCGACCGAGGGCAGCGCCTGCATAAACGGCGTGGATATACTCGAAAACCCCATAAAGGCAAAACAGTTCATCGGCTATCTCCCCGAGCACCCGCCGCTTTATCTTGATATGACGGTAAACGAGTACCTTAAATTCGTATATAAACTGAAAAAATGCAAGCTCCCCATGCATTCGCACCTTGCGGAGATAAGAGAGCTTGTAAAGCTTGAGGACGTCAAGGACAGACTTATCCGCAACCTCTCGAAGGGCTACCAGCAGCGTGTCGGCTTTGCGCAGGCGCTTGTCGGCAACCCCGAGGTGCTCATTCTTGACGAGCCGACGGTAGGTCTTGACCCCAAGCAGATAATCGAAATAAGAACGCTCATAAAGCGCCTCGGCAAGAACCACACCGTTATCCTCTCGTCGCATATCCTCCCCGAAATACAGGCAGTATGCGACAAAATCGTCGTAATCAACAAGGGCAGAATTGTTGCGAACAATACCGCCGAAAATCTCGCAAGAAACCTCTCCGCCGACCACAAGCTTGCGGTAAGAGTAGAGGGCAGCAGCACCGAGGTAAAGAAAATCCTCGAGGGCATACACAATGTCGAACGTGTGTTTGTTGTGCGTGAGGCGGAAAAGGGCGTGTGGGAGTACCACATCGACGGCAAGGAGGGCGCAGACATAAGACGTGACGTCTTTAAAGCGCTCGCCGCAAGAAACTACCCCATTCTGCTTATGAAATCCAACGAGCTCAGCCTTGAGGAAATCTTCCTTAAACTTACAACAGGCGATGAATATGGCCAGGTTGAAAAAATGGAAGAGGCTTTCGCAAGAATTGACGGCGGAAAAGACGGAAAGAAAGGGGGCAGAAAATAATGCTGGCAGTATTCAAGCGTGAACTCAGCGCATATTTCCTCTCCCCGATAGGATATGTTTTCATAGCGCTGTGCTACTTCTTCTCGGGAGTATTCTTCTATGTGTTCTCCCTTTCGGTCGGCGCAACCGATATTTCTATGGTATTTATAGGAATGTTCTATGTTCTTATGATATTCATTCCCGTACTCACCATGCGCCTTATGGCGGACGATAAGAGGCAGAAAACCGACCAGCTCACGCTGACGGCGCCGATAAGCCTGACACGGCTCGTTTTCGGCAAGTTTCTCTCCGCTTTCGTAATCTACATTATCGGAATTACCGTTATCCTCGTTTATTCCGTCGTATTAAGCTTTTTTGCGGAAATAAACTGGGGTATCAACCTCGGCAACTTTGCGGGACTTGTTCTCCTCGGCGGTCTTTTTATCGCTGTCGGCGTGTTCATCTCCTCTCTGACCGAAAATCAGATGATAGCGGCAATCGGAGCTATCGGCGTAAACCTGCTCATACTCCTTATGGACGTTATCGGCAGTGTTATCCCCATCGACTTTGTGGCCGACGCCGTGAACGCAGTTTCCGTATACAACAGATACTATGAATTTACAATGGGCATATTCAGCCTGACAAATGTCCTGTTTTTCTTCAGCGCAATTTTCATCTTCCTGTTCCTTACAGTAAGAGTGCTTGAAAAGCGCAGATGGGCGTAAGGAGGTGCGACGTATGGAAAACAAGGAAAATCTTGAAAAAGAAGAAATAAAGACGGAAAGCGCCGCAGAAAAGCCCGAAAAGACAGAAAAAAAGGCAAAGAAAAGCGGCAGAAACCCTTTCAGAAGCAAGAAATTCAGAAAAGGCTCGCTGTCGGTGCTCTTTACGGTTATGTTCGTGGCGGCGGTTGTTCTTGTGAACATAATCGCAAACCTGCTTGCTGACCGTTTCGACGTGTCGGTTGACCTTACGACGGACAGCATTTACTCCGTTGAGGACAGCACGCTCGAACGTCTTTCAAAAATCGACAGCAAGGTAAACATAACCATTACCACGCCCGAGGCCGATTTTGAGGCATACGGCTCATATTTCAAGCAGACAAACGAGGTGGCGAAGAAAATCGCCGACTCCAACGCAAATTTCAGCCTCGGATATATCGACCTGCTCGCTAACCCGAACTTTATGGCAAAGTTCGAGGAGGAGCTCTCCGACGCAATGATTGTCGTTGAATCGGAGGCGACAGGCAGAAGCAGAGTCATCCCGACGACCGATTACCTGCTTTACTACGTTGACGGCGAACAGGTTGACACCTCGACCGCCTCGATGTATATGAACTACTACGGAATTACTCCCGAAATACGCTCCGCCGCAGAGGAACAGCTCCTCTCCGCTATCGTCAGCGTAACCAACGTAAACCCCAAGACAATCGCTTTCACAACAGGCTACGGCGAGGATGAAAACAAAGTCCTCAAGGAACTTGCCGAGAAAAATGCGTACATCGTTGAAACGCTCAACATCGACCTTGTCGAAGAAATAAGCGCAGACATCGACTTTATTGTTATTTCCGCTCCCGACGACGATTACAGCCTGGAGGCGCTCACAAAGCTTGACAAATGGCTCGACAACGGCGGAAACTACGGAAAGAACGTTATTTACTGCGCTTCCGTCGGACAGGAAAGCACGCCCAATATCGACATGTACCTCTCCGAATGGGGCATTTCCGTCGGAAACGGCGTAATATACCAGACCGACACCAATTACGGCTACGCAAGCTACGGCAGTGCATACGGCCAGCTTTTGTCTGTTGCCGACACCGAGTATCTCGACAATATGACCGTAAGCTCCTATGCGCAGTACTTCGGCAACTATGTGCGTCCCGTAAACATACTCTGGGAGGAATACTCCAATTACGAAAACATCCCGCTTATAACGACCTACGGCGAAACGTCCGTTATTATCCCCTTTGACGCTCCCGAAAACTGGTCGCTTGATGACGCAACCGATACGGGCATGTTCAACGCCGCAGTTGAGGCGTCCAAGGTGCTGTTCAGGGAAACAACCCCTGTTTTCAGCAAGCTTATAGTTCTCGGCAGCGAGCTCATGCTTTACGACTCGTATCTGACAACAACCAACTACACAAACGGCGAGTTTGCGCTCTCTCTGTTCAACACGAACAACGAGCAGGAAACCATCTCAATCGCACCCAAGAATTTCACCATGTCAACCTTTGAGGTTGTTCCCGCCGTTACAAACCCCATAGCTATCGTATTCTCCATTGTTCTGCCTATCGTTATCGTTGCGGCGGGCATTGTGGTATGGGTACGCCGCCGCCGCAAGTAAAGGATGTTTAAATGAAGAACAAGCAGATAATTATTTTTTCCCTTATCGGTATCGCAGTTCTCGCCGCAGTTGTAGCACTTCTGCTCCTGACTGAGCCTAAGGACGAGGGGAATACCAACGATACGGGCAGCTCCGTTCAGGCGGACGACGACAAGGTAAATCTTATCGAAAAGACCGCTGCAGACGTACAGAAGCTCACGATAACCAACTCCTCGGGCAGCTTTGATATAACTCCCGACGGAAAAGCGGAGGACGGCTCCCTTTTATGGACGATTGCCGACATCGCCTCCGCACCCCTGCTCCAGAGCACGTTCAGCACCGCAGTAGGAAACGCTGTTTCGGTGACGGGAGCGGAGGTTGTTGAGGAAAATGCGGCGGATCTTGCGAAATATGGTCTTGACAAGCCGAAATCAAGCTACACCGCCCAATTCGGCGACGGAACCTCGTTTACGCTCCATATAGGCTCCGACGTTCCCAACAGCGCCACCAAAACCTACGTCAGAGCAGACGGCTCCGATACGGTTTATGTGTATAAATCGTCAAAGCTGACCTGCTACGGCTACGATAAATTCGGATTTGTAGACCCGCTGATACTTGCGGGTATTACAGGTGCGGAAAGCCCCAATATCCAGAAGCTCACCATAGAGCGAAAGGATCTTGAGGAGCCCATCGTAATTGAAATGCTCCCCGAGCCCGCCGAGGACGAAATCAGCGTTTTCTCCTATACGCTTACCAGCCCCTACAACGTTTATCTCGACCTCAACAGCGGCGCAGGATACCTCTACGGCATGTACGGACTTACGGCGAACAAGGTTGCGTGGGTAGGAATGGAGGAGAAGGACTACGAGCTGTCGGGACTGAACGACCCGAACTGCGTGGTGACAATGCTCGTCGGCGGCAAGACCTACACGCTTAAAATCGGCAGAGGAATTGCAACCACGACTACCGCCGAAAGCGGCATGGAAACAACTACTATAACAGGCTACTACGCTATGTTCAGCGAAATACCCGACGTTCTGTTCGAAATAGGGGCGACAAGCATGCCCTTTATGACCATGCAGGCGTCCGACTGTATGTCCAAGCTTTTCCTGCTCCCGTATATAAACAAGCTTGATAAGGTAGTATACAAGGACAGCGAGCGTGAGCTCGAATTCGACCTTGAACTCGTACCCGCCGAAGAAGAGGGCAAAAACCCCGACAATAATGTGTTCCTCAACGGCGAACAGCTTAATTCCGAAAAGTTCAAGGAACTTTATCAGTTTATGATAGCCGCAAGAGGCGAGGATATTTACACCGAGCCCGAAAGAGGCGAATTTATTGCGTCGCTGACATATGTTTACGCCGACGGAACTCCAAGCGATACGGTCGAATTCTATGAGTCCGACGACCTTAAATCTATAATCAGCGTGAACGGCGACAACCTTTTCAAAACACGTCAGATGTATACGACCCGACTGATTGAGAATGTAAACGCATTCCTGTCGGGCGGCACGATTGAACAAAATTATTAAAGCACAGAAAGGACGGATACAAAATGGCAGAAGAATTTTTCAGCTACAAGGGTTATCCCCTCGTAAGAAACGGCAGACACATCTACTACGGAAACATGAGCGACGAAAGCGTTGTTATGATGACAATTCTTTCTTCGCATAAGGTGAACGACCTTGAGGTTGCGGATAAGATAAAGGTACAGCTCATGCTGACGGCTCCCGACGTTGACGCAAGCAAGATGATTCTCAAGTCAAGCGAGCGCACAGGCCTTTATGACGCACTCGACATCGCAAACATCTGGCTTTCCAGACAGTAAGCCGTTTGTACGGCGCAAAAAGCGTTTGATACCGACAACAGCCTGACAGGGACAAATCCTGTCAGGCTGTTATCAATTTAAAAGCTTTTATGCGGGGCTGCTGCTACCCCTCCAGCCTCGGCAGTTCGCCGTTTCCGCACGCCTCCCCCATAACCGTTTCACCGAAGCTGACGGAAAGTGCGCCATATTCAAGGGAAAGCGGTGCGCCGTTTTTGGCGACAACGAGGGTAAAATCTCCGCCGTCAAAGGAAATGCCCGTTTCGGCCGCCGTGCAGGCGGGATTTTCGGCGGAAATCGCCGTTTCAATAGCCGAAACAAGAGAGGAAACAGCGGAAACACCTGCGCCCGATGCGCTCATATCGCCGAGATAAGCCGTTTCGCTGTCGCTGTCGATACGGAATTTAATGCCCTCAAGTGCGAACGGCGAAAGCATAAGCGCCTCCCATTCGTACTCGTCGATGCGTGACAGCTCCGCCGAGGCGGACAATTCCCCGCAGGTTATGTCGGCAGTCACGGTAAAGCACCTGTTCATATCGGGCAGCTCGGCGGCGCCCGCACAGCCTGTCAGACAAAGCGCAAAAAAAGCAGCACCGCCGATTAACAGACGGTGCTTTTGTTTGTTTTTCATAAGCCCTCCGTTCCGAGGACAACTTACACTTTCATAAGAAAAGGCAGAATTTCCGCAATATCGCTCGGGAGCATTCCCGCAAGCGAGGTTTTCTTTGCGAGCTCGTCTGCGGCAAGTCCGTGCAGATACACGCCGAGCGCCGCCGCAAAAAACGGCTCTGTGCCCTGTGCGGCGAGAGATGCGATTATACCTGTGAGTACGTCGCCCGAGCCGCCCTTGGCAAGCCCTGCGTTGCCTGTGGAGTTTACCATGCACATTCCGTCGGGCGAGGCGATAACGGTGTTCACGCCTTTCAGCACGACCGTTACGCCGTATTCGGCGGCAAAGCTCTTTGCGAGCGTTAATCTGTCCTTCTGTATTTCCTCCGTCGTCTTGCCCGTGATACGGGAGAATTCGGCGGGGTGCGGGGTTATTATGACCCGACCGTTGTTGTCCTTCAATACATTTATATCGGAGGACAGGGAATTTATGCCGTCGGCGTCGATAATTACGGGACAATCCGCATTTTTGATGACATATTCTGTCGTAATTCGTGAAGCGTCGGTGTTTCCGAGGCCGCAGCCGATTGATACTGCCGTTGCCTTTTTCAGCTCCTCGGCGAACTGTTCGGACACATCCTCGGTAATAAAGCATTCGTCATCCTGATGAAGCGGGAGGAACGTAGCTTCGGGTATAGCGCACGCTATTGCGTTTACCACACGCATCGGAGTTGCCAGCGTGCAGAGACCTGCGCCCGTGCGGAGAGCCGCCTTGGTAGACAGGAGCGCCGCACCCGTGTACCGTCCGCTGCCGCTGATGTTGAGGAGCCTGCCGTATGTTCCCTTGTGCGAGGAAACAGGGCGTTCGGGTATAAATTCAAGCAGTGTGCGGTCGCTTATAACCGCCTCACAGCGAAGATAGCATTTTTCGTTTATTCCGATGTCGACGAGGACTATACTGCCGCAGAACTCAAAGCAGCCGTGTGACAAAAGGCCCTTCTTGACGGCGCCGAGCGTGAGCGTAACGTCGGGCTTGAACGCATTTTCTGCGATTTCGCCCGTATCGGAATTACAGCCGCTGGGCACGTCTATCGAAATCTTGAAACCGTGGCAGCAGGCGTTTATAAAGCCGAATAAAGCCGATATTTTCGGCTCAAGCGTACCGTGAAAGCCTGTTCCGAAAACGCAGTCAATGATAATATCTGCCTTGGAAATTGCCGTTTTGACGGAATCTTCCTGGTGAGTGTAGACTATTGTTTTAAGCTCCTGCTCGTATTGGTTATAGCATTCTCTTGAACAGGTCGTGTTAGGCAGGTCAACCGCAAACACAACGAGCGCATTTCCGCCCGCACGGATTATTTCTTTTGCGATGACGATTCCGTCGCCGCCGTTGTTGCCTCTGCCCGAAAGGACGACGACATTTTTGCCCTCAACGGAACCGACAATGCCGCATATTCTTTTAAAGCACGCCTCGCCTGCATTTTCCATAAGGCGAAGATAGGAAACCCCCGCTCTGTCGGAGTTGCCCTCGGCTATTTTCATTTGTTCCGTTGAAACAACAAATTCCATCGAACTTCCTCTTTTCTCGCATTTAGTCATATATATTATATAATACCACAAATCCGATATTAAGTCAACATAAAAGACGGCACGATTTCGCCTCACGGTGTCGGCTCACGCCGAAACGCATTCAGCAGTAGGGACAGCTGTCAGCTTCGTCCGCCGCAAAATATATCCTTCCGCAGTTTTCGCATATTTTCTTTTCCGCCGCCGCCCGCCACGAGTGATATTCGGTGAATGCGGGGTCGTCCTGAAGCTCGCTATACGTCCCCGTGTAGGGGACGAGGGCGTAGGTACGGGAGTTGATTCTGCCCGAAACGAGGCAGATAAAGCCGTGAAATAGTGCTATTTCGCCGCTTTCTGTCAGCTTGTCATAAATTCCGTTGATATTTTCGCCGTAATCTTCGTACAGCTTTTCCGTCAGCCCGCCGTATTTTGAGCAAAGCTGTAAAAATTCATATTTATCCATTTTCTTCTCCGCCGAAAAAGCAAAGCCGCCTGAAACGAACGTCAAAGCGGCTTTATATTTTATCCTACGTTAATCCATAAGCAGGCTGTCGAAATCGGAGCCGCTTTCATCCTTCTGCGTGCTGTCGGGTGCGTCGTCGAAAGGATTGTCGGCAACATAGTCGGACGCAGTTGTCTGCGGGAACATATCCTCAAGGCTTGACGCAGGCTTCGGAGCGGGATTTTCTGAAAGTCCGAGCGATTCCGCAGATATTTCGGGAGCGGGTGTTTCTGCCGCTGTCATTTCGGGAGCAGGCTCTTCGGCGGGCTTGGGTGCCTCAACCTCCGCAAGACCGAGGTCTATCGCATCCATTGCGGGTGCGGGAGCTTCTGCGGGAGCGGGTGTTTCTGCGGGTGCGGAAACAGGCTCAAGGAACAGACTGTCCATTGTCGGCTCGGATTCAGGCGTCGGAGCGGGCATATTTGCATTCGCAAATGCGGCAAAAACTCCGTTTTCATCGCCGCTTGCCGCCTTTTCTGCAAACGGATTGTCTGCGGGAGCGGGCGCCGCTGTTTCTGTCGGCTTCTTTGTTGCAAACGGATTGTTTGCGGGTGCGGGAATGTTGCTTATATCGTCTGCCGCTGTCTTTGTTGCGAACGGATTGTTTGCGGGTGCGGGAATGTTGCTTATATCGTCCGCAGCCGTCTTTGTTGCAAACGGATTATTTGCGGGTGCGGGAATATTGCTTATGTCGTCCGCCGCTGTCTTTGTTGCAAACGGATTATTTGCGGGGGCGGGAATGTTGCTTATATCGCCTGCCGACGCATTTGACGACATGGGGTTGGCGGCAGGGCCGGGGAACGAATCCATACCGCTGTTTCCGTAAAGGTCTGCGCCGACTGCGGGAATGTAGCCGCTGTCAGAGGCGGACGCCTTGCGGCCCTTGCGTAAAACAAGCATTATAACGATAATGACGACAAAAATAACGAGTGCGCCTACGCCGATTAAGAAAATCGTGAGGCTGTTTACGGTGTACTTTACAACGTACGGAACGGTTATGCTCATGAGGAAATCGTAATACTCCGCCGCCTCTGTGGGGGTGCTTGTGTAGTAGCTTGCGTATTCACGCATATAGCTTTCGAGGTAGCGTCTTTCCTCGCCTGACATCTTTAAAACCTCTGCGCTTTCGACAAGAATCGTCGTATCGGGCTTGTAGAGGTCGGCGTCGGCGTCGTAGTAGTGCTCGTACCATACGCCTGTTTCGTAATAAAGGGTGTCAAGGTCCTTTATCTGCTGCTTGTTGCCCGTTCTGTAAACGATGATTTTTTCAAACTCGTCGTTTTTGTCGTAGTACGGGATAAGATAGTACACGGCGCTCTGACGTGAGCTGGTCGGGATTACACCGAGCAGCATTGTCGTTTCTTCTTCCTCAATCGCCATGCCCAGAGTTTCGATTATCTCGCCGCCTATAATGTCGCCTTCTCTGAAATCGGACATTTTCATATCCTTCATATCCGCATGACTGCCGTTTATGTTCTTGAAAACGTCTATGCCGCCCATAACGGTAAATATAAGCGCAACCAGCGCAAGAACCATCATAAACCTTAATCCGATTGTTTTTTTCATTTCGTATCTCCTTGTTGTTTTTTGGGGGGATTACTTAACTTCGATTACGGATTTGCCGCCCATGTAGCCACGGAGCGCCTCGGGGATTCTTATGCTGCCGTCCTCGTTGAGGTTGTTTTCGAGGAATGCGATAAGCATACGGGGAGGAGCGACAACGGTATTGTTGAGCGTGTGTGCGAGGTATTTTGCGCCGTCCTTGGAGCTGACTCTGATTTTAAGGCGGCGTGCCTGTGCGTCGCCGAGGTTGGAGCAGCTGCCGACTTCAAAGTACTTCTTCTGGCGGGGCGACCATGCCTCAACGTCAACGGATTTAACCTTGAGGTCAGCAAGGTCTCCCGAGCAGCATTCAAGCGTTCTTACGGGAATGTCAAGACTTCTGAAAAGGTCAACCGTGTTCTGCCACAGCTTGTCAAACCATGCCATCGAATCCTCGGGCTTGCAGACAACTATCATTTCCTGCTTTTCGAACTGGTGAATGCGGTAAACGCCTCTTTCCTCTATGCCGTGAGCGCCCTTTTCCTTACGGAAGCAGGGGGAATAGCTCGTGAGGGTGTGCGGGAGTGTTTCTTCTTCTACGATTGTGTCGATGTACTTGCCTATCATGGAGTGTTCGCTTGTGCCGATAAGGTAAAGGTCCTCGCCCTCAATCTTATACATCATTGCTTCCATTTCCGCAAAGCTCATAACGCCTGTTACGACGTTGCTTCTTATCATGAACGGAGGCACGCAGTAGGTAAAGCCTCTGTCTATCATAAAATCTCTTGCGTAGGAGATAACTGCGCTGTGCAGTCTTGCGATGTCGCCCATAAGATAGTAGAAGCCGTTGCCCGCAACACGTCTTGCGGCGTCAAGGTCGATACCGTTCAGCTTTTCCATAATGTCTGTGTGGTAGGGGATTTCGAAATCGGGCACGAACGGCTCGCCGTAGCGCTGCACCTCTACGTTTTCACTGTCGTCCTTGCCGATAGGTACGCTGTCGTCGATGATGTTCGGGATAACGTACATTATCTTTCTTATTTTTTCCTCAAGCTCGGTTTCCTTTGCTTCAAGCTCGGCAAGGCGTGCAGCCGCAGCGCTTACCTGCTTCTTGCATTCCTCCGCTTCGTCCTTTTTGCCCTGCGCCATGAGTGCGCCAATCTGCTTTGAAATGCGGTTTCTGTCGGCACGAAGGCTGTCTGCCTCCTGCTTTGCGGCACGGCTTTCTGCGTCGAGTGCGATAACCTCGTCAACCATTTCAAGCTTGCTGTGCTGGAATTTCTTTTCGATATTCTTCTTGACAATATCGGGGTTTTCTCTTAAAAATTTGATGTCTAACATTTTTTCGGCTCCTTTTTATATGTCGGTTATTTTTTTGAAATAAAGTGCATAAGCTCCTTGAGCTCCTCCTCGGACTTGCAGTCAACGCTCAGCGTGTATCTGTCCTTGGATTTTTCTATGCGGACAGGCTTGCCCACAACCTCGGTCATGCTTATTTCCGCTTCAACGAGGAAGGTTTCCTTCTGCGGCTTTGCGGCGGGCTTTTTGGGGCTGAGCGCCTGCTTTGCAAGCTTTTCGAGAGCACGGACGCTGAGTCCCTCCGCAACCGTACGCTTGGCGAGAGAAATCTGCGTTTCGGCGTCCGTCACGGACATCAGCACCTTGCTGTGACCCTGTGACAGCTGTCCGTCGGCAACCATGTCGATAAGCTCCTGCGGGAGAGTCAGCAGACGGAGAGAGTTCGTAATCGACGAGCGTGCCTTGCCGATTTTTCTCGCCACATCCTCCTGACGCATGCCGAAGGTTTCGATAAGCTGTTGATATCCGAGAGCTTCTTCGATGGGGTTTAAATCCTCACGCTGTAAGTTTTCAATCAGCGCAATCTGCATTGTCTGCTCGTCGGTGAGTTCCATTACACGGACGGGAACTTCGGAAAGTCCCGCAATCTTTGCGGCTCTCCAGCGGCGCTCGCCTGCGACAATCTGGTATGTGTCGTTGTAGGGGCGCACCGTCAGCGGGATAATCACGCCGTGCTCGGCAATCGACGACGCCAGCGCATTAAGCGCCTCGGGTTCGAAATTGCGGCGGGGCTGGGATTTGTTGGGCTCGATGTCGGTTATTTTCATTGTGCGCTGAACGCCGCCCGGCTCCTCGCCGAAAAGACTTGTGTCCTCGTCGAAGATACTGGCGAAATTAGCGCCGAGACCTGTTTTCTTTGCCATAATCCGTTTCCTTTCTTAAAGCATTTCTCCCTCGTCCTCTTTAACGGCGGGAGCAGGCTTTGCGGCGGGCTTCGGCGCAGCTTTCCTGCACTTGGCAAGCACTTCCTTTGCAAGCCTCTTGTAAGCGTCCGCACCCTTTGAGGAGGGGTCGTAGTACATAATCGGCTCGCCGTGGCTGGGAGCCTCCGAAATTTTAACGTTTCTCGGAATTTCCGTTTTGAAGATGCTGTCCTCGGGGAAATTCTGCTTTATGCTTTTCATAACCTCACGGTTGACTGTAAGGCGCTTATCAAGCATTGTGAACACAATGCCCATAATCTGGAGATTCTTGTTGCTTGTCTTTTTGACTCTCTTTACGGTCGTGAGCAGTTCCGCAACGCCCTCAAGGCTGTATGGCTCGCACTGCATGGGGATAATCATGCTGTCGCATGCGCCGAGGCCGTTAAGAGCGAGAATGCCAAGCGACGGGAGGCAGTCGATGATGATTATGTCGTACGAATCCTTAATCTGGAGTAGAGCCTTTTTAAGCTGGAGCGTCTTGTTGTTTTCGAACATGAGCAGACGGATTTCAGCCTCGGCAAGCGTCTGCGTTGCGGGCATGAGCCATACGTTCTTGAAATTTGTCTTTATGACTGCGTCTGCGGGGCGTACGTCGCCCATGATAACGTCATAGGTCGTTGATTTGAGCGCACGCTTTTCGGGACCCGATATTCCGAAACCCGTCGTAGCGTTGCCCTGCGGGTCGAGGTCGACTATGAGCACCTTCTGACCCATTGCGCCGAGTGCGGCGCCTATGTTTATGGCGGTTGTGGTTTTGGCTACTCCGCCTTTCTGATTCACTATGGAAATAACTGTCAAGTCAAATTCTCCTTTTTCGGTATATGTATACGCCGCTGAAATGGCGCTTATATTCACGTTAAATTATAGCATATTCCGCAAGAAAAATAAATACCTTTTTTGCAATTTCTCTTTCAGTTTTACTGATATGATAAATAATATATCGCACAAAGCGACGGTTTTGGGAATTTTAACACTTAATCTCCCCTTTTTCTCCGCAGAAAACGGCGGAAAACATCGTCGCTGCACGCTCCCTGCCGAAAAACGGAGGATTATTTTTCTGGAAATAAGCGGAAATGCGTGTTAGAATTAAGGCAGGAAGTAAAAGCCGATACGGAGAAAGGAATAAAAATGTCATTTTTTCAGAGAACAGCAGAGAAAACCGAACGAAGAACGATAAACAGAGTAGTGGAGCTCCCTGCGGCGGCCATCGCTCCAAACCCCGCCCAGCCGAGAATAATTTTCGACGACGCTGAGCTGTCACGCCTCGCCGCAAGCATCCGTGCCAACGGAATACTCCAGCCGCTGACCGTGCGGCGTGTTGACGACGTGTGCTACGAGCTGATTTCAGGAGAGCGGAGGCTCCGTGCGGCAAAGCTTGTGGGGCTTGAACTTGTGCCGTGTATAGTTGTGGGCGTGTCGCCTGCGGATTCGGCGATACTCGCCGTGCTTGAGAATATTCAGCGTGCCGACCTGAACTACCTTGAGGAGGCGTACGCCATAAAAAACCTTATCGAGCATTACGGTCTCACTCAGGAAACCGCCGCCGCAAAGCTCGGCATAGCGCAGTCTACGGTGGCGAACAAGCTGCGGCTGCTGAAACTGACCGACGAGGAAAAGGCGCTCACGCTCCGCTGCGGGCTGAATGAACGCCAGGCAAGGGCGCTGCTTCGGCTGGAGGAGGGAAAACGCCGCACGGCGATTGAGTACATCTCCGCAAACGGCTTCAACACGGCACAGACCGAGCGCTACATAGACAAGCTCACCGAAAGCCGCCCGATGCGGACAATCAAGCGGAAATGGAACATCAACCCCGCAAACCTTTATATCAATTCCATCAACAAGACTATCTCCGCAATGAAAGAGGCGGGCATAAAATGCGAAACCCGCCGCACGGGAGGCGACGAGTGGGTCGAGTATGTGGTGAGGATAGAGCTGACGTGAGGACGTAAAATATATATAGCCGCTTCTGACGCTGTGTCAAAAGCGGCTTTGTGCTGTTTGCGGCATTGACTTTGTGCGGAAAACTTGTTATAATCAATTCAGCGGCAAACAGGATTTATTGAACATATTACGAAATTGCGGCGGCTGAAAAAGGAAGGAATAATATGAAAACAGTGGTATTTCATGGCAGTCCGAGAAAGGGAAACACATATACTGCCACGAA
>JAZNLN010000210.1:0-3461 GCA_045579125.1 Ruminiclostridium sp. | reverse complement strand
CATGATATAATAAATCCACTACTTTATCAGGTAATCGCGGAAGAAATTCTGAGGAAAGTCCGAGCATCACAGAGCAGGATAGCTGCTAACAGCAGCCGAGGGCGACCTTAGGGCAAGTGCAACAGAAATATACCGCCGCTATTGCGGTAAGGGTGGAAAGGCGAGGCAAGAGCTCACCGGAGCGCAGGAGACTGCGCTGCCATGTAAACCCTATCCGATGCAACGCCGAATGGAGCGGAGAACAACACGTCTGCTCGACGTGCCCCGTTATAGGCGGCTACTTTGCGAAAGCAAGACGAGCTGTACGGCGACGTGCAGTCGAGATAAATGATTACCCACGACAAAACTCGGCTTACAGATAGAGTAGTCACGAATATTACGCCTGTCAGCAGGCTGAAAACCCCCGCAGTATTAGTGTGGGCTCCATAAGGCAGTTTTGACCCCGACGCACAAACAAAGTGCAAAACAGCACATGTTCAGCGTGCGGCGGAATTGCCCAAAGGGGCTCCCTTTCGCTGCGGGGGCTGTTTTTTTGAACAATCGGTTTATCCTACCTGCTTGCCCGACGTGGTGCGGCAGCCGTTCTCGTTAAGACGGCAGTGCTTTCTGCATTGCAGCAGAGCCTTGTGGCCGTCCTCGCTTCGGGTGTAGATAACGTCGTACTTGCCGCTCTTTCTGAGGCTTTCGGCGAGAACTGCGGCGCTCTCCTTTTTTGCGCCGATAACCGACGGACAAGCGTAGCTGTCGGCGTAGTTATGGCCCTTTTCCCCGAGCTTCCGCACAAGTACATAGCGTGGATTGTCGATAGCGGAGAACAGCTCGGAAACGGCGTTTGAGAAAACCTTTTTGTCGTGTTCGGTCGCATTGTCGATTGAGCAGGTGACATTTTCGCCCCGTGCCGCAAGGTTAAGGCGTGCGCCGTCGCTGTCTATTGCTCCCGTCTTCTTCATAGCGGAGAGAAGTGCGGAAACGACGGGCTTCACGCCCGCAAGAGGCGACATACTGCGGATAGCCTTTGCAATCGCTTTTGCGGAGTATATTCCGACTGCGGCGTACAGCGCAATCAGCAGCAGCTTTGTCGGCGTGGTAATATCCCCGGAGAGCATTGTCGGGAGCGTTACGGCGAGTATGACTGCCGCAAGGGCAACGAGCGCTATTGCGACGAACATGTTTCTGACCTTGTACGACTTCGGCTTTGCCTCCTGCGGAATTTCGGCGACGTCAAGGATTTCGGTGCGTTCGCCGTTCTGCACAACGCCGCTCCACTTCTTCGCCATGCCCTCACGGTCTGCGGCAAGGGTCAGCATCTTCCTGTTGATTTCCGAAATGTTTGCGGTGCTGTTGTACGGCGGCTTGATAATATCGACACGGTCAATGCCGCTTTTTATGACGTCCGTGCTGTACGCAGGCGCAAGAAAGCATGCAAAACGCCGCTTTACCATGTCGAAATCGGAGCTTACGAGCTCGCCGCCGTCCTTGTTTTCGTCGGGGTTGACGGTGACGATATGCCATATGTTCGACGCCTTGTCGGGCGCATTCTTATCCATTCGTATCGCCCTGCCCCGCATCTGATTTGAAAGCATGAAGCTGCCGACAAAGCTTGCGAGAATCAGCGAATTTATGCAGGGCGAGTCCCATCCCTCGCCGAGCAGGGATTTCGTTCCTATAAGCACGTTGAAAAGCCCCCGGCCGAACGCCTCGGTCAGAATTGCAACCTTGTTTTTGTTGGAGCCCGAGAACACTGCCTCGGAGTACCCTGTTTCGCCGAGCGGTTTAAGCGACGACTTTATTCCCTTGCTCTCGGCAATGGCGCATATCTTGTCCGCCGTTGCGTTCGGGACTATGACGAGCCCGCCCGAAAGCACGGCAAGCGGCGTGGAGCCGCAGTTCCGCCGTACCGATTCGAAAACAGGCACCGTGCCCATCGCCGCCACAGGCTCGCCCGTGCCTACGATTTTAAGCATGTCACGCTTGATGTAATCCGTGAGGATAAGCATGCGCAGACTGCCGCCGAGGGACTTGCTTTCTGCGTTCACGATGTCGTTTATGGAGCCGAGCTTGCCGTTCGACGCTATCAGCATTTTCGTAATCTTGTCGTTGGAGCTGAGGCAGACCTTGCGTTTTTCGATGAGCCCTGCGCCCGAAAGTGCGGTTTTCAGCCTTGCGGACGCCTCCTCGGTAAATATTTCGGGATTGTCGATGACGAACTGGAACGCCGCCTCGGTTATCCTGTCGTTCATCTGCGGCAGCTTCCCCTTCGGCGCCACGAGCCGCACCGCCTTGTCGGAAATAAACATCCCGCACGACTTTGCAACGGTTATGACGTTCAGGAACGCCCTGTCGTTTTCGAGTATGGTTTCCTCGGACTTCTGCCCGTCGGTCGTTATGCCCGACGCCTTCACGGCGTCAGTAAACGTGCCGTCCTTGAGAATTTTTCTGACCGTTTCGGACGCATTTTTCCTGTAATCCGCCGCAGCCGCAAGCTCCTCTGCGGTCGGGTAGTTGAAATAAACGTAGTCCTGGTGCGGGCAGAGCGTTTTCTGCGCCACCAGCTGCGGCACGAATATCTCCTCGTCGATTTCCCCGCACAGGGAGGAATACCGCTCCCATTCGGCGGGCGTGCTGTCGTACGGCGGCGTAGCGGTCAGCGCAATCAGCGTTACCCCCTCGCCCATATCCTTGAGAAAGCCCTCCAGCGCCCTCTGCCACTCGCTCCGCAGATGGTGCGCCTCGTCGAGGCAGACAGTTCTGACGCCCGCTTTTTTCATCTCCGCAACGAGGTCAAAGCCGTCGAAGCTTTCGGTTGTTTCGGTCTGCTCCTCGTCGGTTTCGTCGTCCGTGTCCTCGGGCTTTTCGCCTTTCAGCTCGGTTTTGGTAAATGCGGCGTGCAGAGCCTGGTATGTAACCGAGGTTATCAGCGACGGCTCCTTCAGGTCGTAGGACAGGTACTCCTCCGCATTTTCCGTTTCGGGCAGGTAGCTCTCCCCGAAGCGCTCGCCCCACTGCTGACGTATCGTTACCGACGGCGAAAGCACGAGTGCGGGCGCAGAAAGTCTGCGGATAAGCTCAAGTCCGAGTATGGTTTTTCCGCTGCCCGGTGCGGCGACGATGTGTATTCTGCCGTCCTTGAGGTGCTTTTGAGCGTTGTCCAGCACATTCTGCTGATAACTGCGGAATGTCCATTTGAATTTTGCTTTCTCAAAGGTTTTCATTTCAGGTTCCTTTCTTTTTGGGGAGTTCCTCCGAGTGCCCCTTTTTTTGGTTTTGCTTGCAGTAACTACGCCGATTTAAAGCGGTGATGTTATTTCGTGTTGGTTGATTTTTGTTTTGGGCTTTATGTTGTGTATGGGGGCTACATTTTTGCGAACAGCAAAAATGCGCTTGCCCCCCGATAGGGTCGCATTTATTTTCAGACAAGTCTTGCCCCTCGCCATATTTCTTGTTTCGCCAAGAAATGGGGG
>JAZNLN010000209.1:0-16214 GCA_045579125.1 Ruminiclostridium sp. | reverse complement strand
AATGTATTTTTTCGCTTTGTCAAGGTCTATCAGCATCTGCTCGAAAAACACGCTGCCCGGGTTGAGGAATTCCGTCTGCGTTCCCGCATAGAGATTTGAGCGTGAGGAGTTTATGATGTATTCAATTTCCCGCCGCAGATGTCCGTTTTCATAGGCAACTTTTTCGATAAGGTCGTTGTTTACCGTTATTATGTCCTTGTAGGCGTTTACGGAGCTGCGGAGTTTTTCTGTGTTCTTTTTGTTAAGGTGCGTTCTTCCGAACATAAGGTAGAAAAGTACGCCGAACACAGGCAGTGCAAGGACGGGAATTATCCACGCCAGCTTGAAATTCGGGTTGCTGTTGCGGTTTATTATTACTACCGAAACGACTGCGCCCATAATGAGGAACGCAATATAAATCGGTATTATGAAATAGGAGAGAAAGGCAACTATGAGGGATATGAGTGTAATCTGAATGAAAATCAGAAAGCTGACGATGAATATTCGGCTCGACAGCAGTTTTGAAAGCTTCTGCATATTATCTCCTTTCACAAATATAACCAAAAAGTATTATACATTATTTTTGTCGAAAATTCAATACTCCAATTAAAATATGGCGCAATTAAGTCTATTTTAAACAAAATTTCCCGAAATGCTTGCTTTGAATGCTTTTTTATGGTAATATAACTATGTGTTATTTTTAAAATCTGCGGTTTACGCACAGGAGGTATTATGTCAGTGACAAATTACGAAACTTACGAAAGCCCGTTCTGCACACGGTATGCAAGCAAGGAAATGCAGTATGTATTTTCCGCACAGAAGAAATTTTCAACTTTCAGAAAGCTCTGGGTAGCGCTTGCGAGGGCGGAAATGAAGCTCGGTCTTAACATTACCGAGGAACAGGTTGCGGAGCTTGAGGCGAATGTTGACAATATAGATTTCGCAGTAGCGGAGGAAAGAGAAAAGCTGGTGCGTCACGACGTTATGTCGCATGTTTACGCTTACGGTCAGGTATGTCCCAATGCAAAGGGCATTATTCACCTCGGCGCAACCTCGTGCTACGTCGGCGACAACACCGATGTTATCGTTATGCGTGACGCCATGGAGATTGTTCACAGAAAGATAGTGAACGTTCTCAGCAACCTTGCGGCGTTTGCGGAGAAGTACAAGGCTATGCCCTGTCTTGCATACACGCATCTCCAGCCCGCACAGCTCACTACCGTCGGCAAGCGTGCTACACTCTGGATGAACGAGCTGCTGATGGACCTTGAGGAGCTTGAATACCGTATGAGCAATCTGAAGCTCCTCGGACAGAAGGGCACAACAGGCACACAGGCAAGCTTCGTCGAGCTTTTCGGCGGCGACGATGAGAAAATAAACGCTCTTGAAAAAATGATAGCTGAGGAAATGGGCTTTGAAAAGTGCGTTCCCGTAAGCGGTCAGACATATTCGAGAAAGGTGGATTACCAGGTGCTTTCCGTTCTCGGCGGCATTGCGCAGAGCTGCTCAAAGTTCAGCAACGACCTGCGTATCCTTGCGAATTTCAAGGAGATGGAAGAGCCGTTCGAGAAGAATCAGATCGGCTCGTCGGCAATGCCTTATAAGCGCAACCCGATGAGAAGCGAAAGAATAACATCGCTCGCAAGATATGTCATCATTGACACCCTCAACCCCGCATTCACTTCCGCAACACAGTGGTTTGAAAGAACTCTTGACGACAGCGCAAACAAGCGTGTAGCGGTTGCCGAGGGCTTCCTTGCGGTAGACTCTATCCTCAACATCATGCTCAACATCACAAACGGTCTTGTTGTATACGACAAGGTAGTACGTCAGCGTGTTATGAAGGAGCTGCCTTTCATGGCGACTGAAAATATAATGATGCAGGCTGTTAAAAAGGGCGGCGACCGTCAGCAGCTCCACGAAGGACTCCGCACCCACAGCATGGCTGCGGCGGCAGTTGTCAAGGAGGAGGGCGGCGAAAACGACCTCGTGGACAGAATTGCGGCAGACCCGATGTTCATGATGAGCAAGGAGGAAATCCTCGCTATTCTCAAGCCCGAAAACTTTACGGGACGTTCCGCACAGCAGGTTGACGCATTCCTCAATGAGTGCATAAAGCCCGTGCTCGAGGCGAACAAGAGCGTTCTCGGCGAAAAAGCGGAGCTTTCCGTGTAGGAACTTTTCCGCCGCATAAAAAAATACTTGACTATTATTCGGTTTTGCTTTATAATATATAAGGTTGTATAGCGGGAACAGCGTTTCCGTATACTTACAGTATAATGCCAACAAAAAAGAACGGAGTGTTAAACAAATTGAAACGTATAAAAAAACCTGTATTTTTTATAGTGTTTGCGTTGATTGCCGTTTTCACAGTTGCAACCGTATTCGGTTTCAGCACACAGTACGGCGACATCAAGACAACGTGGATCAGAGGACTTAACGACATTCGCTGGGGTATCGACATCCGTGGCGGTGTTGACGTAACATTTACTCCTCCCGCAGGCTATGACGCCACAAACGAGGAAATGGACGCAGCAAAGTCAATCGTTGAGACCCGTATGGTAAGCAAGAATATTACCGACTACGAGCTTTATATCGACTACAACAGCGATAAGATTATCGTCAGATTCCCCTGGCAGTCCGATACCGAGGATTTCGACCCCGAACAGGCTGTAAAGGAACTCGGCGAAACAGCTATGCTCACATTCCGCAAGGGCTTCTCGGGCGACCTCACAGAGGGTCAGACGCTTGAGGATCTCGAGCTTGTGCTCAGCGGTGCAGACGTTGAAAGCGCTGTGCCCACATACGACAGCGAGAGCAAGGAATTTGCCGTTGCACTTTCTTTAAAGGAAAGCGGCAAGGAAAAGTTCAAGCTTGCTACCGAGGAGCTTTATGCGTCCAAGGGCGTAATTTCTATCTGGATGGATGAAACTGAAATTTCTTATCCGAGAGTAAGCGCTGTTATCACAAACGGCGAGGCAAGCATTTCGGGCGGATTCACAGCTGAAGAAGCAACTGCTCTTGCAAACAAAATCAACGGCGGCGCACTTCCTTTCAAGCTTGAAACAAACAGCTTCAGCACAATTTCTCCCACACTCGGCACAGGTGCCCGTGACGCAATGGCAGTCGCAGGCTTAATCGCTTTTGCAGGCATTGCAATTCTCATGATAGCATTCTACCGTCTGCCCGGCGTTATCGCAGTAATTGCGCTCGCAGGTCAGGTTGCAGGTACATTTGCCGCAATCACAGGCTTCTTCTGGTTCAATGACAGCTTTACGCTTACAATCCCCGGTATTGCGGGTATTATCCTTGCAATCGGTATGGGAGTTGACGCTAACGTTATCACCAACGAAAGAATCA
This sequence comes from Ruminiclostridium sp., assembly GCA_045579125.1. Lineage (GTDB taxonomy): Bacteria > Bacillota > Clostridia > Oscillospirales > Ruminococcaceae > Ruminiclostridium_E. Next base: position 12,875 of record JAZNLN010000209.1, on the reverse strand, counting down.
AGGAAGAGCTTTACGCAGGCAAAACGCTTGACGGCGCTATTCAGACAGGCTTCAAGCGTGCGTTCTCCGCTATCTTCGACGGAAATATCACAATGCTTATTATCGCCGTAATCCTTATGGGTGCATTCGGTACATCCGACAGCTGGTGCTCCATTCTTCTTTCGCCCATATTCACATGGTTCGGCGTATCAACCGCAGGTACGATTTACTCCTTCGGCTACACGCTCGCAGTAGGCGTTGCGCTTAACTTCCTGTTCGGTATCTTGTTCGCAAGACTTATGACCAGCTCAATCTCTAAGTTCAAGGTATTAAGAAAGCCTGCTTTATACGGAGGTGTGAGAAATGGAAAATAAAAAGACTATTGATTTTATGAGCAAGAAGAAGATACTGTTCATAATTCCTATCGTATTTTTTGCGGTTACGCTTATCGTAAACCTTATTTTCGGACTTGAAGTAGATATCGAATTCAAGGGCGGTACGCTTTTAAGCTACAGCTACACGGGCGAAATCGACACAAACCTTGTAAAATCAACCGTTGAAGGCTTCAACGCAGGTACAGTCAAGGTTTCCACAGGCTCGGCGTTCGGTTCCGACCTTGAAATACTCAAGATTTCGTTCTCTTCGTCTGAAGGTATTCAGGCTGACGTTCAGACCGAAATTACAAACAAGCTTATCGAAACATTCCCCGACAGTGGAATCGCAATTCACGAAAGCCAGGACGTAAATCCCTCTGCGGGCTTCTCGTTCTTCCTCAAGTGTCTTGTTGCGGTGCTCTTCTCGTTTGTTCTTCTTGTTATCTATATCGCATTCCGTTTCAAGAAAATCGGCGGTATGTCGGCAGGTATGTTCGCAATTATAGCACTTCTTCACGATGTATTCTATGTTTACGCTACATTCGTATTCTTCCGTCTGCCTATCGACGCAAACTTCATGGCGGTTGTTCTTACAATACTCGGTTACTCCATCAACAACACAATCGTAACATACGACCGTGTTCGTGAGAACAGAGTGCTTCATGGCAAGAAATACAGCATTTCTGAGCTTGTAAACGTGAGTGTTACACAGACTCTCTCCCGTTCGATAAAGACTACCGTTACAACTGCTGTTGCGGTTGTTGCAATGATTATCGTTGCATATATCTGCGGCATTGAGTCAATCATAAGCTTTGTTCTTCCGATGTTTGTAGGTCTTATCGCAGGTACCTACTCATCCGTATGCCTTGTGGGTCCGATGTGGGCTACATGGCAGGAACACAAAATCAAGTCGGGCAAGACATCAAAGTAAAGACATTTTTACGCCTCACATCTTCTGTGGGGCGTAAGATTTTTGAAAGGGGGACAAATAATGCTTGCGGGTGTTTCTACCGCTTCGCTTTATCCGATGCATACAGAGGACGCACTGCTGACTCTTGCGGAGCTGGGGACGAAAAACGTTGAGATATTCCTTAATTCGTTCACCGAAACCGAGGGTGCGACAGGTGCGGCTCTTCGCAGGATTGTTTCGGAATACGGACTTAACGCAGTGTCCCTGCATCCGTTTTCATCTCCTATGGAAAGTGTGTTTTTGTTTTCCGATTACGACAGGCGTTTTGACGACATGATGGGGCTTTATAAGACCTATTTTGATTTTATGCAGGAAATCGGCGCAAAATATTTTGTCCTGCACGGCGCCATAAACAGCGCAAAATGCAGCACGGAGCTTTATCTGGAACGGCTGGGAAGGGTTATGGACGCAGCGGCGGAGTACGGCGTTTCCGTAGCGCAGGAAAATATCAGCTACTGTAAAAGCCACAGTCTCGATTTCCTCATGGACATCAAAAAGCATTTCGGCGACAGGGCGGCGTTCGTGCTTGACATCAAGCAGGCGGTGCGGTCGCATCTGACGCCGTTTGAAATAATAGACGCTCTCGGCAGCTCCGTAAAGCATGTGCATATAAGCGATAACGACAGCTCACGGGATTGTCTGCCCGTCGGAGAGGGCACGTTTGATTTTCCGAGGCTTGTCAGAAAGCTGTCGGAAGTCGGTTTCGACGGCGCAATGATGATTGAGCTTTACCGTGACAACTACAAGGATTATCCGTGTCTGACCGAAAGTATGAAAAAAATTGAAAAATTATTTTCGGAGTGCTAAAAAAGACTTGCAAAATTTTTCAAAAAATGTTATTATATATTTAGCGTGTGTAACTCCTTATAAACGCAATATGTAGACTTACAGGAGGAAAGACATAATGAAATGCCCCGAGTGTGGTTTTGAGGACAGCAAGGTAGTCGATTCACGACCGACGGACGATAAGATACGCCGCCGCCGTGAGTGCCTGCAATGCAAAAACAGATTCACTACATATGAAATTGTTGAAAATATACCCTTGATGGTAGTCAAAAGAGATAACACGATTGAGCCGTTCGACCGTCAGAAGCTTATCGACAGACTTCTCCGTGCGACAATCAAGCGCCCGATTAGCCTTGACGCAGTTGAAAGAATGGTCGATGACATCGTGAGCGAAACCAAGAATAATTTTCAGAAGGAAATTACCTCCGACAAAATCGGCGAAATGGTGCTGCGCAAGCTCAAGGATATTGACCATGTGGCATATATCCGTTTTGCGTCGGTATATCGTGACTTCAACGACATCGACAGCTTTATGCGCATAATCACCGAGCTTTCGGCGAACAAGTAATAAAAGCATATCGCCTCACGGCTCAGTGCGGGCGTATGACAAAAACGTTGTAAAAGGCTATATCAGAGAAATAACCCGTGAAGAATTTTTCTTCACGGGTTTGTTTAATATATCTTTTTGTTTGTGTCGTGTTTCGTGCTGAAAAGGTTATTGCGCTTTGTCCTGTTTCGGTATGTACTCGTTCAGAAGCGTGAGCGCATATTCCTCCGCCTCGTGCGGGTAAGGATAGCCGCTGATTTCTGCGGCGTGTCCTGCGTGTGCGCTGAACAACTCTGCCGTGCAGTGCAGAGCGGAAATCATGTCGTTCTTGTCATAATGTGCAAAGCACTTTTTTAATGCGTCCGTTGTTTTTTCTCCCGCCCATTTTTCGAAAAATCTTCCGCAGTGCCACACATCGGCGGCGCCTGACAGCGAGCGGTTGAACTCGGTTATATTCAGCAGAATGCTTTTGAGGTAGGCGTCAATGCACATTTTCGCCGTCCACAGCTCGCCTCGGAGTATTTTCTTTGCCGCCCAGACGGTGTGAAACCAGAAATCGTTGACCTTGTTGCAAAATTCATTTTCCTGCATTGAAACGACCCGCACGGATGAGCTTACGTGCTCATTTATAAGAGCGCCGATACCCATGTCGTCGTACATGACATTGTAGCCACGGTTCATCACTTCTTCCGCAACGCCGTTTCTTACGGCAGTTTCAAGCTGCGGTGGGGTAAGTATGATAAGGTCGGCGTCAAGAGAGCCTGTAAATAGCACTCGTCTTTCAAATCCCCCGCCGAGCGTGGGCTCGACAAACGAAATTTTAATTTCTCCGAGCATTTCGGGCTTGCCGCCGTATAGCCATTCCTCGGGCTGTTCGGTGCATATAATAAGGTCAAGGTCGGAGTATTCATCTGCGGCGGAATAACTGCGCACAGATGAGCCGATAGCGATTACAGCGTGAAGCGAATCGTCGTTATTTGCGAGCGTTATAATGCGCTTTTTGATTTCATCAAATCTGTCCATTTTTTACCTCCGCAAAATACTCTGTATAAAATCAATACTGATAAATTCTCTTGTGGTTGATAAAATAGATAATAACAGGCAGACCTATCAGCACCGCAAGTACCAGCAGAGCAACGATAAGCGCAATGATTACGGGGTTTGTATTTGCCTCTGTTTCCGTGTTCTCATTACGGTTGGCGGTTGTCTGCTCCGTTCGGTCGGAGGTAGCGGCGGTGGATGTTGTGACATCTCCAACGATTACCGCTGTCGTATCCTCGGTAGTCACTTCCTCTTCGGTCGTTGTTGTCACGACGGTTTCCGAGGTTGTAGTTGTAACGGGAGGGGGTGTTGTTGTAGTTGTAGGTGCCGCCGTGGTAGTTGTTATCGGAGGCGCAGTCGTAGATATAACAGGCGGCTTTGTTGTGGTCGCCTTTGTGGTGGTAGTGGTTGCTTTTGTGGTGGTAGTTGTCGCCTTGGTCGTGGTCTCCTCGGGGGTTGTGGTAGTTTTCTTGGTCGTGGTTTCCTCGGGAGTTGTAGTGGTTGCCTCTGTGGTGGTTGTGGTAGTTGTTGTTCTTGAGGGCGCTACGGTCTGGTCAAAGCCGCCTGTGCCCCACTCAAAAAATGACGTAGTCGTTCTTGCTGTTGTTGCGGCCGTTGTAGTTGTGGTTGTGGATGTATCAAACCACGCCGATACGTTAAGCGTGAGCGCCGCCGACATTATTACCGAGGCCGCCGCAGCGGCAAAGCCTTTTCTGATGTTCATGTATAATTCCTTTCTCGGATAGCTTTTATCCTATTATTATACTACACTTTGTACGATTTGTAAATGATTTTTTGAATATTATAGGTGAAATATAAAGAAAAAAACAGAAAAAGCGGCTTTACAGCTGTATTTTGTTGACAAGAAAAAGAAAATGTGATAATATTACATTGAATATGTGTGCCGAAAAGCGGCACAGTCAGCGGTCAGGAAAACAGCGAAAGGATGCGCATATTATGCCTACGATTTATTGTCCCAACTGCGAACAGGTTATACCCGAAAATACAGCGATATGCGAGAACTGCGGCTACGACCTTGCGAGCGATATGAAAACGGAACAGTCTGCCGAGGAAACGAAAAAGGTGCCCGCAGGAACGGGAAAAAACCTTTCCGAGGACGAAATACAAAAGCTTATCGCAGGCAATCTTGTTGACCTCACCATGTCCGAGGAGGAAAGCGCTAAGGCCTCCGCCGGGGTGGAAGGCTCTCCTGAGGAAGAGGCGGTATCTGACGTTATATCCGAGGAAGCTGCCGCCGATATTGTGTCGGCCGCAGAGAGCATAATCAACGAGTCGGAGGGAGTTCCCGCAGAGGAAGCCCCCGATGAGCCTGCTGAAGAAGTTACAGTTCAGGAGCCTGCTGCGGATACTGCGGAGGAAAAGAAAAAGGAGAAAAATCCTTTTCCGCTTTTCGTGCTTATTACCGTCGGAGCAGCTGTCGTTTCGATAGGCATTGGCTTTCTTACATGCTTCCTGCTGTTCTGCCTTGAAAATGTCAGCTTTGAATCGGACTTTTCGTTCCGTGCGGCAAAGGCGGTGCAGAGTACATACACATCGGGCGAAAAGCTTGTTGTGTACGACGCATATGTAAAATTCGACCCTGCAAATACGGAGTGCGTTCTTCTTGCCGTTCTCCAGACGGACGCAGAAAACAGCGTAATGAAAAAATATCGTGTGGTTGTGGATAATAACGACAGTCACATCGTAAATGTATATTATGAGCTCAGCGAAGAAGATTACAAGCTTATGAAGGAGAGTCAGGATTCGAAAATATCCATTCAGGCGAGCGTTCTGAAGAATTATTCGGATATGATAGATACTGCGCTTGAAAATATTGCGTCGGGCAGCAGAAACTGGTTCAGAGCCGACTCAAATTACGTCAACGAACAGCTTGAAATCCACCGCAGCGAGCAGGCGGCAAAAACGGTGCAGAAATAAATGCGGCGTGAAATGAATTTATGAGGTAAGTTATGGAAAATATTGCGCAGAGTGTGTTTACATTCTTCGTTTTCTGTATTCTCGGATGGATACAGGAGTCTACAATAGAATCGCTTTATCACAGACGGCTCATAAACCGTGGCTTTATGCACGGACCGTACATTCCCATTTACGGTCTTGGCGGTACGATGATGCTGCTTATCTGCATGCCGTTCGAGGGAAATCCGTTTTTCGTGTTTATGGTCGGATGTCTTTCCTGCACGGCGCTTGAATATATCGTCGGCGCACTGCTTGAAAAAATATTCAACAGGCAGTTCTGGGATTACAGCATGCTTAAAATTACATACAAGAACAGAATTTCGCTTGTATCCTCGCTTTTCTGGGGAGTTCTTTCGCTGTTCATGATATATATTCTTGCGGACATCATGACATGGTTCTGCGGGCTGTTTGACCCGAATTTCCTTGTAATTTTCAATATGATTATGATGACGGTTATGGCGGTTGACGCCGTCATTACCGTTGACCAGCATCTCAACCTCCGCAGACGTCTTGCAAAGCTGTCGAACGAACAGCGCATGCTTGCCGTACGCAAGCTCATGCTGCATGTCGGCACGCCTGTGGACAGAAGCAGGGAATGGCTCCTGCTCCGCATTTCCAGAGCGAAGATGAATCTCGGAATAGCCAATCGCTATGACCTGGAGAAATGCAGGAACGAGGAAGAAAATGACTGAACGTGAGTTTGACAGGGCGGTACTGCCCGTTCTGAGGCACCCGCTCGTGAATAAAACAAGAAAATGTATCCAGCACGGCGATATTACCGTGTACGGACATTCGCTTGCGGTTGCACGGTACAGCGTAAGGCTCGCACGCCTGTTTAAAATTCCGTGCGACATGAAAAGCCTTGCACGGGGCGCTGTGCTCCATGATTTTTTCCTGTACGACTGGCATGAAACGAACGACTGCGGCGACGGTCTGCACGGCTTTGCTCACCCGAAAACGGCGCTCCGAAACGCCTCACGGTGCTTTGAGCTTAACAGCACGGAGCGGGATATTATAAGAAAGCATATGTGGCCGCTGACTTTTTTCTGTATGCCTGCACGGCGGGAAAGCTGGATAGTATGCTTTGTGGATAAGTTTTGCTCGGTGCTTGAAACGCTGGGAATAAACAGATACGGCAACGACACTTTTACGCCCGAGGAGGCAAAAAAATTTTTTGAAAAAAAATAAAATTTTATGCAACCTTTTGCGTATGGGCGGAGTATTTATATCAAAGGCGCTTGCATACCGCACGGAAAGGCGGGTTTTATGGAATACAAAACCGATTTTGACAAACTGAATTCCGATTTATCGTACACACCTGACCCGCTCACGCTTGTATCAAAGAACGCAAGCGAGGAGACGGTGCGTCTTTTTGAATACCTCAAAAGCATATACGGCAAGGGAGTGCTTGCGGGGCAGCAGTATCTCCAGTCTGCCGAGCTTGAGGACAAGGTTTATTACAGCGTTACGGGAAAGCTCCCCGCTGTAAGAGGCTACGACCTTATGGACATGGACAAGGAAAAGGGCGACAATCAGCTTGAACGTGCGGTCGAATGGGCGAAGAAAACGGGCTGTATAATCACGTTCTGCTGGCATTGGTACGCACCCGACAACATCGACGACCCCGACAATTCCATGTGGTCGTTTTACTATAAAACCACGGATTATAACCACAAGACATCTTTTGACATTTTAAAGGCTGTCGAGCCCGGAACAAAGGAATATGATTTCGCAGTTTCGAGAATAGACAAGGCGGCGGCAATGCTTCGCAGACTTGAGGAGGAGAAAATCCCTGTTCTGTGGCGGCCTCTGCACGAGGCTAACGGCGGCTGGTTCTGGTGGGGCAACCGTGGAAATGACGGCGGAAAGAGTATCGAGGCGTACAAAAAGCTCTGGTACATGATTTTCGATCGCATGGAAAATTATCACAAGCTTTCAAATCTCATATGGGTATGGAACGGACAGAGCCGTGAAATGGCGGTAAATCCGAACACATACGACATATGCGGAATGGATATATATTCGGAAAAACCGTATGACCACAGTTCACAGAAGCCCGCTTTCGACGACGTGACGTCGTACACCTGCGGCAAGCTTGCGACGCTCAGCGAATGCGGCTACATACCGCACCCGGACGAGCTGAAAAAAGACGGAGCGAAATGGCTCTGGTGGCTTCCGTGGTGGGGAAGATTCGTGTACGCAGTCGATGGCTGGAAGCCTGTGTTCGACGAAAACGGCGAGCCGTACTGCAACAGCGAATGTATGACGGTCGAATTGATGAAAGAAATTTTTGACAATTCTTACTGCATTACGCTTGACAAGCTCCCGTTTTATAAGGGCGATGCGTATATTAAGGAGAAATTCGGGAAAAAGTAAAGACGGCAGCAGTGCTCCGTAATGCACTGATAAATATAAAAGAACAACAGAAACGAAAGGAAAAAACTATGAAAAAAATTATTCTTGCAGCATTACTTACAGGCGTTATGACGCTCACAGCATGCAACGGCGGCAGCGCTGACACAACCACAACAACCACAACGGCGGCAACAACAACGACAGCGGCTGACACAACCACAACAGCAGCCGACACAACAACAGAGGCTCCCGAGGACACAACAGTATCCGAGGATACACCCGCAGGCGACAGCGCAGCAAGCGGCGAAACAGCACGTCTTGCAGAGGTTGTTCTGAACAGCATCGAATTCCCGGCAATGCAGATTCTTGAGGACCAGGAAATGATTGACGCTATCGTTGCAATCGACACAACAGATTTCGCTGAAAGCACAATCTACACACACGCAATGAGCGTTCACATCGACGAGGTTATCATCGTTAAGCCCGCTGACGGCAAGATGGACGCAGTTCTTGAAGTACTTGAAAAGCGTAAGAACGACCTTATCACAATCCACGCATTCTACCCCGACCAGGTTGAAGCGGCAGAGGCTACAATCGTTGGCTCCAAGGGCGATTACGCATACCTCGTATGCACAGCACAGGCTCAGACAGCAGTTGACGCTCTCCTCGCTGAAATCGCATAAGAAAAACAAATGACGGTGTTATGACGATACGTTTCGTCTGACGCTCGGATATAAACAGCAGTGTAAACCGCCTTTGACGTGCAGTCAAGGGCGGTTTTTCGTCGGTCGGGTGCGTAACGTATCACGGCTTTGTCATCTGTTTTTTGTGCAGAAAATCAAAAATGACGTCGGTTTTTGTTGCGTACTTAACAAAATTTTGTCAAGGTATAGCCAAGTCGGATAAAATATGCTATAATAAAGTGTGAATCAAAAAATAAAGGTGGTGCATGTATGGCAACAGGCGGTCTCCCACAGAATGCAGCGGTCAATATCACTATTGACAAGGACGGACTTACGGCGTACATCTGCGTCACTGCCCCCGAGATAGGCGGCAGGGATATAACGGCAGAAGTCATCCGAGCCGAGCTGCTCAAGAACGGCATTCGCTTCGGAGTTGACGAGCAGATGATATACGACATATCCGACAGCAGACTTTATGACAGCAATTTTATTATAGCGAGAGGCGAGCCCGCTGTTGACGGTACGGATTCCAACATTGAGTTCCTGTTCGACAGAGGAGAATCAAAGGAACTGAAGGAGGACGAGTTCGGAAACGTCGATTTCCGTGATCTCGGTTTTATAAACAATGTCCGTGCAGGCACCGTTATCGCTAACGTAACATACGAAACGCAGGGAACGGACGGCATAAGCGTAAAAGCGGCAAAAATTCGTTCATTCCCGGGCAAGCCCGTTACATACAAGCCCGGCCCGGGCACCGCTTTTTCTCCCGATAAATCGCAGATTGTTGCGACAGTTGACGGAAATCTGCATTGGAGCAAGAGCTCATTTGTAGTTGACCAGACAGTAGTAATCGGCGGGGATATTGACCCGTCGGTCGGAAATATAGACTTCCTCGGCGATGTTGTCGTCAAAGGAAACGTAAACGAAGGCTTTGTGGTAAAATCGGGCAAGGATGTAACCGTAAAGGGCTCGGTTATAGGAGCTGAAATTTATGCCGACGGAAATATTACCATAGCCCAGGGCTGTGTAAACAGCACCGTAAAGGGCAAGGATATAAAAATAGGCTTTTGCGAAAGCTCAAATATCGAATCGTCGGGCGCATTGCAGTCGCAGTCGTTTGTTGCGTGCAATGTGCACTGTGAGGGCGAAATGTCCGCCACGGGCGGCAAGGGCGTTATCGTCGGCGGAAAGTATGTCTGCCTGCACAACATAGAGGCGAACACAATCGGCTCGGACACATATACCAAAACGCTCCTCGTGCTCGGCAACAACGCTGTGCTTACAGAGGAAAAGCTTGCGGCAGAGGAAAAGATAACCGAGCTTGAAAAACAGATACATCAGCTTGAACAGGCTATTGAGATACTCAAGGAGCAGAAGCAGGCGGCCAAAACACTTCCTCCCGAAAGAGAGGAAATGCTGACAGCATCCATAAGAGGACGCTTTGTTCATCTTGGAGCGATAAAGCAGCTTAAAACAAGAATAACGCAGATTGACGCCGAGCTTGCGATTAACCAGGATTTGCGGGTTACTGCAAAGCGTGAGCTTTTCCCGGGCGTATCGGTCAGAATAAATAATACAAAGGTTATGGTCGAAAACCATAACGTAAGATGTGTAGCGAAAATAGGAAAGAGCGGAGAAATTGAATTTACTGCGCTTTAAACCTGCGAGAAAGGTGAGCAGATGAGCTTTGTAACGGTCAGGGACGTATATAAGATATATAAAATGGGCAACGTTACCATAAATGCGTCGGACGGAATTGATTTTGAAATTGAAAAGGGCGAGCTGGTAGTCGTTCTCGGGCCGTCGGGCTCGGGCAAAACGACGGTGCTTAATATGCTCGGCGGAATGGACACTATCGACAAAGGCGACATAATCGTCGACGGCAGCAATATCGCCAAATACAGCAAAAAAGAGCTTATTTCCTACCGCAGGAACGATATAGGCTTTATCTTCCAGTTCTACAACCTTATTCAGAATCTCACGGCGAAGGAAAATGTTGAGCTTGCGGCGCAGACCTGCAAGGATTATATCGAGGCGACCGAAATTCTGACAAGCGTAGGCCTCGGCGACAGAATCGACAACTTTCCGTCGCAGCTTTCGGGCGGCGAGCAGCAGCGTGTAGCGATAGCCCGTGCGCTTGCAAAGAAACCGAAGCTGCTCCTGTGCGACGAGCCGACGGGCGCACTTGACTATAACACAGGAAAAATGATTCTCAAGCTTTTGCAGGACACCTGCCGCAATACGGGAATGACGGTAATTCTCGTTACGCATAACTCGGCTATTGCGCCGATGGCGGACAGGGTAATCCGACTGAAAAACAGCAAGGTGCGGGAAATAATCAAAAACGATAATCCGATTTCTGTTGAGGATATCGAGTGGTAAGGGGTGTTTAATATGAATATTTATATGACAAGACAGCCGATTTTCAACTCGAGCAGCGCAACCGACGCTTACGAGATACTGTATCATATAAATTCGCCCAATGCGGCAGAAAACGGCGGCGACGACATTCTGACTCCCGCCGAGCTTGAGGAGGCAAGGGAAACTCTGAAAAACACGTCGAAGCTGCTTATCGGCAAGAAAAAGGCATATGTCAGATTTACGCCGCAGATGCTTGAGCATAATTTCTACGAGCTTTTCCAGAAGAATATGCTCATAATAGAGGCGTCCACAGATATACTTTCCAACCCGACCGCACTCCAGAAGCTGCTCCAGATAAAGCGTGGCGGCTACACGATTTGCCTGAAGGATTTTCTTTATTCCGACGACCGCAAGGAGCTTTTCAGATTTGCGGATATAGTGCGTTTCAGCATAAACAGCGACGCCGAAAAAATAGAAACTACGGTTGATATGTGCAAGAACAACGGCAAGCTGTGCTTTGCCGACGACGTAAACACTCAGGACTTGTTCGAATACACGAGGGAGGCGGGAATCGACTACCTCCAGGGATATTTCTATTCCCAGCCTATTCTTGAAACCAAGCGTTCGGGCGGCCCGATGATAAAGACTTTCCTGCAGATTCTCGCACTGCTTTACAGCCCCGACCCCAACATTGAATATCTTGCGGCTGTTATTTCGACTGACCCTGTTCTGACAATCAAGCTGCTGCGTCTTATCAATCAGCTTTGCGCCGACACGGGAAACACGGTTTCTACCGTTCATCAGGCGCTTGTAATGCTTGGTATAGACAAGCTCAAGGAGTGGATTTACATTGTCGGACTCCAGCGCCTTAACAGAAGTGCCCCTAACGAGCTTTTACAGCTTGCGCTTTTCCGTGCGGGCTTCTGCGAGAGACTTTCGAGAAATCTGGGCGGCGTCGGCGTAGAGCGTTCGAAGGAAATGTACCTCATGGGTCTTATTTCGATTATCACGGGAACGAGCGGTGCGGCTCTTGCGAAAGCGCTTGACGACCTGCCTGTATCCGACGAAATCAAGAGCGGTCTTACAGGCGGCGGCGGTGTATACAGCGATATATACAACCTTGCGAGCAGCTTTGAAAGAGGTGACTGGGCGAAGGCGGACGGCTATGCCGAGGCAATTTCGCTTGAAAAGCAGCTTTTGCCCGTTGAATACATAAACACTCTCCAGTTCGTTCAGAAATACGGAAAATTCAGTTCATAAAACAAAAGGTCTGAAGGCTCAATGCCTTTCAGACCTTTATTTTTGTGTTTGCTTTACAGTATTTTTCCGTTATATTTTACGGTAACTCTGTCTGCGTTGCCTGCGGAGTAGTCGTTTCCGAGCGAAAATTCCGACCAGTCGTCCTTGGTTATTCTCGCCTGAATCTGTATTGTATCTCCGCCCGCAAGAACTCCGTTTGCGGTAATTGTGCATTTAGTGTCGGCATTTTCTCCGCTTGCCGACGAGAAGCTTGCGCTCACGCTTTCGGTGCACGCCTGATACGAGGCGCCCGAAATGTCGGCGTAGTCGCACCAGAAATTAAGCTTTTGTCCGCCGTCGCTTGTGAACAGATAGTCGGCGGTAAGCTTTGAAAGGTCAATGCCTGTCGTTCCTGTGTTCCTGATTTTGAGAGTGAATGAAATAGTATTGGCATTGCCGCTCGTTGCCTGCTGTGACAGTTCAACGCTTACTGTTCCCTTGTCGGAAACCTGAACTGCGGGAACGGTTGTCTGAGCGCCCTGCTGTGCGGTTGTGCCTGCGGG
>JAZNLN010000208.1:0-29217 GCA_045579125.1 Ruminiclostridium sp. | reverse complement strand
TTCAGAAAGGTTTCCACCGATAAATATATGCTCCCAGTGTGAGCCTCCGGCTTAATACAATGCGCCTAAGTCCGACTCGTAGTCGTCAAGCAGAAGCCGCAAAGCGGTTACTGCAAGAACGTAATAATCGCAGCCGCCCGGTTCCGTAGGAATTTCAAGCGGCTGTATTTCTTTGCCCGAAAGAGCGGTAAAGCTTCTGCCGAGCGCCGCAACACGGCTGTCGGCGGTATTGCTTGAAAACGAAAGCGTGTCGGTAGCTCCCGAGCCGCACGTCACCGCCCCGCATCCAAGCCTTGCAAGCTCGTACAGCTGTGCGCTGTTCGCAGAATTTGCGATAACCGCCGCCTCGGGATTTATGCTTATTTTTTCAGGCACTGCGTTTTCCTTGAAAATAACAATGTCTGCGTTTATCTCTCTTGCCGACTGCACGTCGGCAAAAACGAGCTCGTATCCCCTGCCGCACCGCAGGAGTCCCCCACTGTCGGCGTACACTACGGAATACCGCTCCCCGAACTGCCGCAGTATCATCTTTTTCAGCCGCTTATCGGTACTGCTGCCGTAAATAAAAATAGTAGTCATGAAATCACTCCATGACTACTATTTGTTTTTATTCGCCTTTTATGCGCTTAAGCCTCGTAATTCATGCCGATTTCAAGCGCCTTGAGGTTTGTTTCGATAAGAGCCGCCTTTTTGGGAGGAATAACCTTTGTCATTGCCTTCTTTGCGGTTTCGATGTCTGCTACGCCCGTTGCCTTTATGAGCTTGCCGAGGAGGATAATGTTTGCCATACCCTTCATGTTGTTGTCAGCCGCAAGCTTTGTTGCGGGAATGTAGTAGCAGGAAATATCCGTACGGTCTGTTGTGGAGCCGACGAGAGTGCTGTCAACGCATACAACGCCGCCTGCCTTTACCGTGCCGATGAACTTGTCAAAGCTGGGCGTGTTCATAACGATAAGCGTGTCGGGCTCAAGAACGAGGGGAGAGCCGATGGGGTCATCGCTTATAACAACGGAGCAGTTGCAGGTACCGCCACGCATTTCAGGACCGTAGGACGGAAGCCACGAAACTTCCTTGTCTGCAAAAAGACCAAAGTAAGCAAGCATCTTTGCGGCGAAGAGGATGCCCTGACCGCCGAAGCCCGCAAGTAACATTTCATTTGTCATTCGGAAGTTACCTCCTTGTTTCTGATTGCGCCGTCCTTGTATACGCCGAGAGGATAGTAGGGAATCATATCAGTCTTGAGTCTTTCGATTGCCTCGATAGGAGTTTTGCCCCAGTTTGTCGGACATGTGGAAAGAACCTCGATGATTGAAAAGCCCTGCTTGTTCTTCTGATATTCAAAGCCCTTGCGGATTGCCTTCTTGGCGATTGTGATATTCTTGGGGTCTGTTACGGTTACACGCTGTGCGAGCGCAACGCCGTCAAGCTGCGACAGCATTTCGCACATCTTTACAGGGAAACCTTCAACGTCGGTATTTCTTCCGTAGGGTGTTGTCTGTGTTACCTGGCCGGGAAGAGTTGTCGGAGCCATCTGACCGCCTGTCATGCCGTATGTAGTGTTGTTTACGAAAATAACCGTAATATTTTCGCCTCTTGTTGCGGCGTGTACGGTTTCTGCCGTACCGATTGCGGCAAGGTCGCCGTCGCCCTGATATGTAAATACAAACTTGTCGGGATTAGCACGCTTAACGCCTGTCGCTACTGCGGGAGCACGTCCGTGAGCGGCTTCAAGCATATCGCAGTTGAAATAGTCGTAAGCCATTACCGAGCAGCCTACGGGGCATACGCCGATTGCGTCGCCTTCAATTCCCATTTCGTCGATTACCTCGGCAACAAGACGGTGAATGATACCGTGAGTACAGCCGGGGCAGTAATGTAAAGTAACATCGCATAATGCGTGAGGTCTTTTGAATTCGGGCATTAGTCGTTACCTCCCATTTCCTTGATTTTGTTGAGTATCTCCTTCGGAGTAGGAATGATACCGCCTGTTCTTCCGTAGAATTCAACGGGCTTTGAGCAGTTGAGAGCGAGTTTTACGTCCTCTACCATCTGACCCATCGACATTTCAACAACGAGAACCTTCTTTGCGTTCTTGCAAGCCTCTGCGAGTTCCTTCTCGGGATACGGCCAGAGAGTTACGGGGCGGAATGTTCCGACCTTCAGACCCTCCTTGCGAGCCATATCTGCGGCGCACTGCGCAAGTCTTGCGGTAGAGCCGTAAGCGCAGATTACGATGTCTGCGTCCTCGCAGTCCTTTGTAACCGCCATTGTTTCGGCAGCCTTTATCTGCTCGTATCTCTTGAAACGCTCGATAACCTTCTCCTCAAGCTCGGGAGCCTGGAGGAAGAGGGAGTTGATTATGTTGTGCTTACGCTTGTTGCCGTGACCGCTTGCAGCCCATTCCTTATCGGTTTTCTTGCTTAAATCAATTTCAGCATCGTCAAAGGAAACAGGCTCCATCATCTGACCGAGCAGACCGTCCGCAAGAACGATAGCGGGCATTCTGTACTTATCGGCAAGGTCGAAAGCTTTTGTAACCGTGTCAGCCATTTCCTGAACGGATGCGGGTGCGAATACGAGAACGTGGAAGTCGCCGTGACCCATAGCTCTTGTAATCTGCCAGTAGTCCGCCTGCGAGGGCTGAATGCCGCCGAGACCGGGGCCGCCTCTCATTACGTCGATGATAACGCAGGGCAGGTCAGCGCCTGCGATATAGGAAATACCCTCCGCCTTGAGCGAGATTCCGGGGGAAGAGGAGGATGTCATGCAGCGAACACCCGAGCCTGCGCAGCCATAAACCATGTTGATTGCTGCGATTTCGGATTCTGCCTGCAGGAACACGCCGCCTACCTTGGGCATACGCTTGGAGAGGTATGCGGAAATTTCCGTCTGAGGTGTGATAGGATAGCCGAAGAAGCATTTACAGCCCGCTCTTAATGCGGCCTCTGCGAGAGCCTCGTTACCCTTCATCAAGCTGCGTTCTGCCATTATTTGTCACCTCCTATTGTAATTGCGCAATCGGGACACATCATAGCGCAGAGTGCACAGCCGATACATGCGTCATCGTCAGTACATACTGCGGTATAATAGCCTTCTTTGTTAAGCTTTTCCTGCTGTATTGCCACGATTTTTTTCGGACAGGCCGTGGTGCAGAGTCCGCAGCCCTTACAGCGGTCGAAATCAACCTTCATTTTCGCCATGTGAAAAAGTCCTTCCTTTCAATATTAACTCCATAAAGTTTTAACATATATATCAACGGGGAAAGAATCTGGTATATTATCTGTCAGCCCGTTTTTACCTGCGTTGCAGACGAGGGGCAGTCCTGCCGCCTCCGCAATTTTCTCCGCATACGGAACGGAGGAGGCGATAACCTCGTTTGTCGTTTCGTATCCGAGATTTGAATTGTTTACAATTCCCGTACATTTAAGCCGTGAGGCAGCTTCAATGTCACGCATGAGCGCAAGAGCCTCCTCGGGCTCTCTCGTGAGATAGCGGTAGCAGTTCACCACATACAGCATCGACATATCCAGTTTTTCAAGAATATGCGCATACTGTCCGAGAGCGGTTGCGCCTGCGTCGTCGCCGCCGACGTCGATGATGGTATATCCATCGCCGCCTGCGATGGTCGCAACGTCGAAGTTCAGCACGGGTGTATCAAGATTTGTGTTCGCATAAATCGGAGCAACAAGCCTTATATTGTTGTCTGCGAAAAGCTCACGGAAATCCGCAGTTCTGAAATACGGGTTTACAATGTCAAGGTCAACGACCGTGCATTTCTCGCCCCTTCTGCTGAGCTCCATTGCCATATTCGCCGCAAAATTTGTCTTGCCGCTTCCGTAATGTCCGGTTATTACCGTAACCTTTGAAAAATCCATACATCCCCCATTAAAGCAAAAAAATGTACTACATAAATATAGCACATTTTTTCGTATTTGTAAAGGTTATTTTTTGCTGTTTTGCGTTAAAAATCAACAAAATAATTAGTCAATTTACATATTTTTCCGCTGACAGACCTTATGACTCACGTCATTACATAAATGCGTCCTCTATTCTTTCCATAATATCTGCCAGATTTATACCGCTTCCTTCAATAGCAAGCGCAAGAACGACAAAGAAGAAGAACGCAAGCACGCCTGCGACAAGCCAGAAAACGAGCATAGCCTTGCAGTAGTTGGCCTTTGCCTTTGGCGTATTGACGCTGAAGCCCCAAACGATAAGGAGAATAAGGCTTATGAAGCCAAGGCAGTGCGTGAGCAGAATAGTGCCGACCCAGGAGCCGACCGACATTGATGCGCTTCCGTCGTCGGGAGCTGCCTGTCTGCCCTGCGCTGTGCCCGATGCGGGCTGGTAGCTGTAATTATTCTGAGGGTAGGGCTGGGGCGGAGGAACTGCGCCCGTGGTCTGCTGCGGCTGTGCGTCCGTAGCGGGCTGGGCGGTAAATTTTGCCGCACCCGAAGAAACAGCATTTCCGTCGCTGTTTGAATAACAGTTTGTTCCGCAGCGTGTGCAGAATTTCTCGTCGTCAAGCAGATAATATCCGCAGTTTTTGCATTGCTTTGCCATATAAACCTCCGTCGGAAACGAAATCTTTTCATTAAGAATATAATACACTTTTTTTGCCTCTGTGTCAAGCCTTGCAAACCTTTGAATATTGACATAAACACCGTACTTTGATATAATGTAAGTGTATGCGCACATTTTAAAGCGCAGATGTATTTCAATTTTAAGAGGTGCTTATGATACAGGCGGACATTAGCGGTATAAAACTGCGGCTTGAAACCGACAGCGAAATATTTTCTCCCTCCGCCGCCGACAGAGGAACGCTGGCTATGCTTTCTCTTGCAGATATTTCGGAAAACGACGTTGTTCTTGACCTCGGCTGCGGCTGCGGAATTGTCGGCATTTACGCCGCTCACATTACAGCTCCCGAAAACGTCGTTATGTGCGACATCTCGGAAAAAGCGGTCGGAATATCACGGCTGAACGCCGAGCTCAACGGCGTGAGCGGGGTTACAGTCGTACAAAGCGACGGCCTTGCGGAAATACAGCGTACGGACTTTACCGTCATCCTCTCAAACCCTCCGTATCACACCGATTTCTCCGTGGCGAAAGGCTTTATCGAAAACGGATACCGCCGTCTTGCCGACGGAGGACGAATGATAATGGTGACAAAAAGGCTGGAATGGTACAAAAACAAGCTGACTGCCGTTTTCGGCGGCGTCAGGGTTTTTGAGCGTGACGGCTACTATATATTTATATCGGAAAAACGCAGAACAAGAACTGCCGTTCCGAAAAAAGACAAAAACGGGCTTTCAAGAAAGCTCATGCGGAAAAAACAGCGCAGTACCCGAACGAAAGGCGGCATATGAAAAAGATACTCTGCATTTTAACCGCCGTGCTGGTTATGCTCTCCTGCTGCGGGTGCAGTTCGGAGAAAACGATGTCAAGAACGCTGTTTGTTTTTGATACCGTGCTGACGCTCACGCTTTACGGCGACGACGAAACGTCGCTTGAAACTGCGGCGGACGAAATAGAAAAGACGGTTAGGGAAATCCATAACTGCGCCTCGGCGCACGACCCGAAAAATCAGCTGTATATGCTGAACGTTTCGGCATACGGAAACGACGTAAAAATTTCGGACACGCTGTTCGAAATAATCGAACAGGGGCTGTACTACTGCGAGCTGACAGACGGCGCATTCGACATAACGCTCGGAAAAATTATCGGAGAATGGGCGATAGGCTCCCCCTCGGCAAAAATTCCCGACAGCAGTTTTATTGAGAAATACAGCGGCTTTGAGGGCTGGAAACACGTCGTCCTCAACCATGAAAACAAAACCGTGAGGTTTGAAGACGAAAGAATAAGACTTGACCTCGGCGGCGTCGCAAAGGGATATGCGGCGGAAAAGGCAAAGGAAATCCTCGGAAAGCATTCGATAACAAAGGCTATGCTGGATTTCGGCGGAAATATCGTAGCAGTCGGCAGAAAAAATGCCGAAAAAACCTGGACGGTAGGCGTAAAAAATCCGTCAGGGAACGACATGGCGGCGGCGGTCGGCTGTGAAAATACGGCGATAGTGACGTCGGGCAACTACGAGCGGTATTCCGAAATCGACGGCGCACGCTATCACCACATACTCGACCCGTTCACAGGACGTCCCTCGGACAGCGGCGTTGCAAGCGCAACGGTTATTTACGGAAATTCTGCGGCGGCGGACTGTCTTTCGACTGCCGTGTTCGTGCTCGGAGCGGAAAAAGGCATGGCACTTATCGAAAGCATTGACGGCGCCGAGGCTGTATTCATCGACGCAAACGGAAACATTACCCTTTCATCGGGTGCGGAAAAAATTACGGAGATTTTATGAGTAAAAAAGCAATCGTCGTTTCTGCGGCGGTTATTGTGCTGATTTCGGTTGTGCTTGCGGCGGCGGCGTTAATGCTGACTTCTGCGGAAACAGACGGACTTGCGTGCGTGTATTCCGATGGAAAAAAGCTGTACGCTATCGACCTTGACACGGTTTCCGAACCGTACAGCCTGACCGTGGAAAGCGCATACGGCACAAATACAATATCGGTTGAGCAAGGCAGAATATGCGTTTCGGAGGCAGACTGCCCCGACGGCACATGCGTAAAGACAGGCTGGATTTCGGACGGCATAATCCCCATAATCTGCCTGCCGCACAGACTTGAAATAAAAATCGAAAAACAAACGGAATTTGACGGGGTGGCACAATGAAATACAGCGTCAGAAAACTCTGCTTTATGGCGATTTTAACGGCAGTTTCGCTGTCGCTGTTCGTTGTTGAGCTGTACCTCCCGACCATACCGCTTTTCCCCGCCGCAAAAATAGGAATCGCAAACACGGTTACGCTGTTCGTGCTTTTCCTCGGCGGAAATTGGCGTGCAAACGATGCGGCATTTATCATGCTTGCAAGGGTTATCCTCTCCGCAGTCGTTACGGGGCGTATGACCGCCGTAATGTTCAGCCTCGTCGGGGGCGTGCTTGCGCTGGGCGCAATGCTTGCGGCGAAAAAAATATCCCGTGGCGGCGCACTTCCCCTTGTCAGCCTTGCGGGAGCTGTCGGACACAATATAGGACAGATGGCTGTCGCCTGCTTTTATTACGGCACTTTTTCGTCGCTGTACTATCTCCCTGTGTTTCTGCTGTGCGGCATCGGAGGAGGACTGCTGACAGGCTTTGCCGTTTACTTTGTTTTCAAAACGCAGAAAAGACTTACTGCGATGATAAAAAATATATAGGGTGGTAAAATGGAAAAAAAGAAAATCGAACGCATAAACGAGCTTGCGAGAAAATCGAAAATTACGGAGCTCACTCCCGAGGAAAAAGCCGAACAGCAGGCTTTGCGTGACGAGTACAGAGCCATGTTCAGAGCAAGCTTTCTGAACACGATGGACAACGTGTACGTCGTTGACGAAAAAGGAAACAAGACAAAGGCGCTCAAAAACGGGGAGGATAAAAAATGAAACGCTTTATAAACAAAATCGAAGATGTTTACAACTCGACAGGACAGTCTGCGGCGTTTCTCGACTCAAAATTCAAGGTCAGATGGACGAACTGTCCGTACATATTTGAAACAAGCGAATTTGTGCAGCTGGCGGAAACGAAAATCAAAAACTCCGACATACGGGGAGAAACGGGTTTTTCTATCGTCCTGAACAACGTGACGCATATCATTCACGTCAA
The DNA here is from genome assembly GCA_045579125.1 of Ruminiclostridium sp. Lineage (GTDB taxonomy): Bacteria > Bacillota > Clostridia > Oscillospirales > Ruminococcaceae > Ruminiclostridium_E. The sequence continues at coordinate 21,513 of JAZNLN010000208.1, read as the reverse complement.
TCCCGTCGCAGAAAACGGCGGCATTTCCGGCTATCTCTGTTCTTCACGCACCAAAAGCAGCATGTGTGCGCTGGTTGACCAGTCGGGAATGCTCCCGCAAAAGCTTATTTCCGTTCTTAAAAACGACATAAACAATGTCATAAGCATCTCCCGCATTCTCTCGGAAAAGCCTCATATAAGAGAAAGCTCCGAATACAGCCTCATCCGACAGCAGATTGAATACAGCGAGAAAATCCTCGTTCAGTATATAAACATGGCGGAACTTGTGCAGGAGGACAACGACCTTGAGCCCGAGTATTTCGACATCGCCGAGCTTTGTGAGAACATCTGCATAAAGGTCCAGGAGGAGCTCGCCGAAGAAAACATAGGCGTCAGCTGCCGCTGGTCCGCCGATTCGTGCACGATGCTCGGAATTCCGTCAAAAATTACACTCATGCTTCTGAACATAATGCAGAATGCGATAAGCTACACCGACGAGGAAGAAAAAATCTCCATAGATGTTCTCGGAAGAGAAAAAGAGCTTGTGTTTATATGCGCAAACAAATACACGGAAAGCGGCGAAACCGACGCCTCGACGCTCGGAATGTCGGTCATTGACAGCATTGTCCGCAGCTTCAACGGCAGCTACTCTGTTGAATGCGCCGACGGGACGTACAAAATAACCGTTTCATTCCCCCTCTCCGAGCCCGAAACGCTCACGCTGAACAGCCCCGCAACTCCCTATAACGCAGCCAACCACATGCTTAAATTATTTGTATCCAACGCTCTTTCAAGAAGAAAGGGAGAGATATAACAGCGTGCATTCTGACATGCGGAAAACATGCCCCGCAGTTTAACTGTAATAGTTTTCAGACCTGAAAACAGCGCTTTGCGATGATAAGATTTTGTTGTAACACTGAATAAAACAATTCACTTTCATCGCATTCCTGGTGCGGTCGCCGCCTTAAAATGATAGTTATGCGAAACTGTCTTATCCAAAAGATTTATTATTATTTCACATTATTTCACATAATTTTCACAATTCTATCACATTTTAAGGTTATAATATGTTTGTACTTAAGAGTGACATCTTAAGTGCTGGTTAATTTGTGTTAATCATAATTTCCTCTCCCAACATTTTAATTATTTCATTTGTCGCTTTATGGCGAAACCGAATTCAGTAAAGAGCTTCGCTCTTGCTGGATTTTTTTTTAGGCTTTTTTGGAAAGGACTACAAAATGTATAAAATTCTTATTGCTGACGATGAACAGAAAATCCGTGAAGTTCTCCGTGAATATGCCGAGTTCGAAGGTAACGAGGTGGTTGAGGCGGTTGACGGGATGCAGGCTGTCGAAATGGCCAAAAACCAGGATTTCGATATCATTATACTTGATGTCATGATGCCGAAGCTGGACGGATTTTCCGCATGCAAGGAAATACGCAAGACAAAGGATACGCCTGTGCTTATGCTCTCCGCAAGAAGCGAGGAATACGACAAGCTTTTCGGCTTCGAAATAGGCGCCGACGACTATGTTGTAAAGCCGTTTTCTCCCAAGGAAGTCCTCGCACGCATAAACGCAATCATCAAGCGCAACTCCTCACGAAGCCGTGAAACCGAAGTCGAACGTTTTGAGGGGCTTGAAATAAACTACTCCGCAAGAACGGTGACAATCGACGGAGAAAAAGCAAACCTGACCCCTAAAGAGTACGACCTGCTTTTCTATCTTGTCCGCAACAAGAATATCGCAATGACAAGAAACCAGCTGCTTGAGGGCGTGTGGGGCTATGATTTCTTCGGCGACGACAGAACTATCGACACGCATATCAAAATGCTCCGCAATAACCTCGGCGTTTACAGAAAATATATCGTAACGCTCCGTGGAATGGGGTACAAGTTTGAAGTATAATACAAGCCGTGGGTTTTCCCTGTTCAAATCCCTGCGTTTCAGAGTATGGATTGTTTTTGTGCTGTTTGTGACAATGGTGCTTTCTTTCCTGTTCCTGGCGCAGTCCGTGCTTATGCCGACGATATACCAGCAGATGAAAATGTCCGAAAATATCTCAACGGCAAACGAAATCAAGGACAAATGGGACCTCAAAAATACGCCGAGACTTATCGAATGCGTCGATTCGCTCGCACAGCAGCAGCAGATGGACATACTGATAAATTTCCCTGCTTATGTTACGGGCGCCGCTCCGATTACCTATTCAACCAACAAATCGGGCGCACCGTATTCAATTACACAGCGTGTAAGCGATACGGTTATCGAACAGCTGAAGAACTCCAGCGACGGCTCGCTGACTATTTTTACCACCGATACGAACAAAATGGCGTCGATTTATGCCACCTACGTCGGCAGTAAAAACTATATCACGGGCTACATCTTTATATACAACTATCTTGAGCCTGTCGGCACAACGTACAAGATTTTGCAGACTATATACATCACAACATCAGTGCTGATTATTGCGGCGGCGATTATTGCGGCATTCTGGGTTGCACAGAGTATAGCGACGCCCATTGAAAAGCTGTCACGCTCCGCAGGCAAGCTTATAGTCGGCGAATTCAATGTTCAGATAGATAAAAACGAGTTTGAGGAAATAGCTATCCTCACGGAAAACCTCAACCTCGCCTCGGAGGAAATAGCGCATACGGAAGCACTCCGTAAGGACCTTGTCGCCAACGTTTCGCACGACCTGCGCACGCCGCTTACGATGATAAAGGCGTATGCGGAGATGATTCGTGACCTCTCGGGAAACAACCCCGAAAAGCGTGAGCGTCATCTCCAGGTTATTATCGAAGAAGCAGATCGACTGACCGAGCTCGTAACCGATATGTTTGACCTGTCGAAAATGCAGAGCGGCGTTATGAAATTCGACATAAAAACATTCGATTTCAGCGAATACCTCGGAGAAATTTATTCCCGATTCTCGCTCCTCAACGACGATTCGCAGGTTTCCGTAACCGCCGAAATTGAGGACGGCATAAAAATCAACGGCGACTGCCGACGGATTGAGCAGGCGGTCTACAACCTTATTCTAAACGCCATGAAATACGCAGGCGACGACAACACCGTCAGAATGAGGCTTTTCCGAACAGCTCCGAGCCGGATGCGGTTTGAGGTTATCGATAACGGCATCGGAATTGAGGCGGCGCAGATTCCCTACATCTGGGAGCGGTACTACAAAATCGAACGCTCGGAGAATTTCCACCGTGAGGCAAAGGGCACGGGTCTTGGCCTGTCCATTGTCAAAAACATTTTTGAGGCGCACCATTTCAGATACGGCGTCGAAAGCGCAGTCGGCAAAGGCAGTACATTCTGGTTTGAGGCAGATATTGCCGACGACAAGCCGCTGCTGAAAGACATATAAATCAATCCCGCAGTGCACACTGCGGGATTAAATTTTACAATCGTTTATTTTTCAATCGAACATACTCTGCGACAAGAAAATAATTCCGCAGGTCCTGCTCGTCAAGTCCTCGGTATACGAACAGGTCGTCATAAACCTGTTCTGCTTTTTCAATATTTTCGCATTCCGCATGGAAAAAACCTGTGACAAGGTCGATACCGACAAATATACCGTCAGACATGTAGGTCTTTATTACGGGCTGCACGCCCTCGGGCAGTTTGCTGAAATTATGCTCGTTTTCGGTTATATTGAATCTGACAGCATCTGCAAATTCGGGAGATTCAAACTCGGAAAACGAATATTTTTCTGTAAAATAGCGATTTACTTCTTCGCCTGTTTTTCGGTTCGGGGTTATGCTGTGCCGATTCTCCTCGTACACTTTTTTCCATTCCGCCGCCATTTCCGCCGTAGGCTCTTTTGTCAGCATTTTGCGCTCCTTTACTGCATAAACAAACCCTGCCGTCGTCTGACAGCAGGGTTAATTTGTTTTTTACGTCATTATACGTTGTCGTCAAGGAAGCCGTAGTTGGACTTACCGCTCTTCTTGATTTTGTACATTGCGTCGTCGGCCATACCGATAATTTCTTCAACACGCTTGGTATTTTCCTTGATAATTGCAATACCGATACTTACGTTTACCGACAGTCTGTCGCCCGAGTCGCTCTCGAAGCCTTCCTTCAGCGTTGTAAGAATCTGCTGTGCGATTGCCGTCGGGTCGTTTACATCAGAGTTACGAACGCATACGATAAATTCGTCGCCGCCGTATCTACCGACAATACCGAACTCGTTTACCGCATTCTTAACGGTGTTAGCTGCAAAACGGAGAACCTGGTCGCCTGTTGCATGGCTGTACTGGTCGTTGAAAATCTTGAAATCGTCAATGTCAACGAAAAGAATAGCAAACTGATTCTTTCTGACAGCGATAAGCTCGATTTCGCTGTTGATAGCGTTTTCGATTGTTTCACGGTTATATACGCCTGTGAGCGAGTCGAACGAAGCTCTTGCTGTAAGCAGGTTTTCGCTCTTCTTCGCACGGTCGATATCCACGATAACGCCGACAATCTTAACAACCTCGTCCTGCTTGTTCTTAATTGTTGCGGTACGGATAAGTACCCAGATGTAGTCGCCGTAAATATTCTTCCATCTGTATTCGTTATGCTTGAAGTTTTCGAATTTAGCGAGCTTTTCAAGGTCCTCTCTATAACGGTCTGCGTCGTCGGGATGAACCTTACACTTGAGCAGGAAGCTGTCGCCGAAGTGGTCGGACGGAGCACGGTAGCTGAACTTCTTGTTGAAGTTATTGGAGAAGATAACCTCGTTGTTCTGCATATTCCACTCGAAAATGATGTTGTCCGACATCTCGATGATTGTTCTGTATCTGCCCTCGCTTACGATTACGTCGTCAACCATGTCATTGAACGCACGGGCAATTTCGCCGTACTCGTTCTTGCTCATAATATCAATACGAGCCTCGTGGTCGCCTCTTCTGATTTTGAGGAGGGTTTCTTCAATCTGATACAAAGGCTTTGTAATTATAACTATTGCAATTACATATGCGATTATGAATATTACAACCACTGCAACCGCCGCACCTGCGACAGAAGACGACGCCATATCGGAATATGTGTACGCCATTCTCTGCTCTGCGGTAGCGAAGATAGTCCAGCCGCCTGTTGTAACCGCCGCTCTTGCGGTACATAGGTTGGAGCCGTTGTTGTAATCGATTTTGGGAATGCCGCTTATGCCCGTGTTGTTCACATAATCACGGAGAGGAGCATAAGGCGACTGTTCCGAAACATTCTGGAGATTGCCTATGTATGTTGTGTCAACAAGCTCCTGTCTTGCGTCCATAACGATAATTCTTCCGTTTGTGGGGAAGTTTGAACGAGAGATAAGGTTTGTAAGACGTTCGTTTGTAAAGCATACACGGAGCATCTTGTCGCCAAGCGTAGCCTTGACGATTATGTCATAGTCGCTTCTGCTTGTAGAGCCTGCAATAATTGTGCTGTTGATGTAAACACTGTAATCCTGAAGCTGTGAATGAACGGAAGTGTCGGTCTGTGTTCCGATAAGCTCGGCAACAGTTGAAATGCTGATTGTGCCGTCGGAATTAACAACGTCTATGTAGGAAATATCTGTTCCTGTCGTATAAGCCGTAATAAGGCTCAGCATGTCGTCATACTGGTCTGTACCCGCCTTGTACGAGCCGCCTGTATACGCAGTAACAGCGCTGTTTCCTGCGATAACCTTAGTCTGGCTTGTAAGGGTAGAAAGGTACGAATCAACGTTTACCGACTGGCTGCTTGCAACGTTGTAAATCATTTCGTCATAAACGGACGCAGCGGTTGACGAAAGCTGTGAGCTTACGAACACTCCGAACAGCGTCATTGCGACTACCATAAAAGCCACAGTTGTAATAATTAAAATAGTTCTTATTTTCATATTAAACTCCATAGCAAAGTTGTATTATTATAACATAAATATAATATCACAAATTCGCACGATTGTAAATGATTCAGACACTTTTTGTAGGAATGACCTATTTTATCTGTAAATCATTGTGCATTTTGCTCACGCAAACACATCAATATCTGTTGTCAAACACTCTTGTCGACTTCTTTTCGCTCCTCGGAAGCTCTCCGAGCTGAACGGGCTTGACATTTACCGAGATACCGATTTTCGCCTTGAATGCGGACTGGATTGCACTTTCGAGTGCGTACACGTTCACTCCCGAGTCCGCCTCCACAAACAGCGTGCAGATGTCCCTTCCGTCAAGGTGGTCAATCATGAACTGATATTCGCTTGACGCACCGTCAACGGTGGAGAGCATTTCCTCAATCTGGCTCGGGAAAATGTTTACGCCCTTTACCTTTACCATGTCGTCCGTTCTGCCGAGGATTGTGTCTATTCTCGGGAACTTGCTGCCGCAGGGACATTCGCCGACGATAATTCTTGAAAGGTCGTGAGTTCTGTATCTGATAAGCGGTGCGCCCTGTTTTCTGAGGGTCGTGATTACAATTTCGCCGATTTCTCCGTCGGGAACAGGCTTTCCTGTCTTGGGGTCAACTATTTCAATGTAGAGGTAATCGTCCCAGATATGTATGCCGCAGTCGTGGCCGCAGGTTATTCCGATACCCGGACCGTACACCTCGGTCAGACCGTAAATGTCATAAAGCTGAACTCCGAGCTCGTTGGAAATACGCTTTCTCATTTTTTCGCCCCAGCGCTCCGAGCCTATTACGCCCTTTTTCAGATGAATTTTATCACCTATGCCACGCTTTGCGATTTCCTCGGCAAGCAAAAGTGCGTACGAGGAAGTAGCGCACAGAACGGTGGACTGCATATCCTGCATCATGCGGAGCTGTTTATCCGTATTACCCGGGCCCATCGGAATTACCATTGCGCCGAGCTTTTCCGCACCTAGCTGGAAGCCAATGCCCGCTGTCCACAGACCGTAGCCGGGCGTAACGTGAATTCTGTCGGTATTCGTAATCCCCGCCATCTGATAACAGCGCATAAACATTTCCGCCCAGTCGTCAACGTCCTGCTGTGTGTAGGGGATGATAACGGGGGTGCCCGTAGTGCCCGACGAGGAGTGAATTCTGACGATTTTCTCCTCGGGCTCCGCCATAAGTCCGAGCGGATACGCCTCACGCAGATCGCCCTTCCATGTAAACGGAAGCTTTTCGAAATCCTCCTGCGACTGAATTGCGTCTATATCTATACCCTCAAGCTTTTTCCTGTAAAAGCAGTCCTTTGACGTAAGCTTTTTAAGCTGGTCCTTTATTAAAAGGAACTGTTCCTCTTTCATCTTCATAATTGTTTTCCTTTCCGCCGCACGGATTTTATTCAGCCGCCGCACCGTAATCCACGGCACGGATATTCAGTTCGTGAAATTTTTCGGGCACACGCTTTACTATTGCGTTTTTAAGCTCTTCAACGGTAATTCCGAGCTGACCCGATGCGGCTGCCGCCGCAAGGAGAACTACGTTAAGCACCTTTGCCGAGCCGAGGTCGCTGCACGCTTTCCCTCCGTCAATCACATACAGATTTTCAACATTGCTTTTAAGATATTCAAGCATTTCCGTTCCGTCGTATCCCGAATCGGAGAGCGACGCCGTGACAGGCTTTACCGCCTTTGCGTTTACGACTGCAGCGCCTCCTTTTTTAAGATAAGGCAGACAGCGTACCGCCTCCGCAGGCTCAAATCCTATAATAACGTCCGCACTTCCGAGCGGGATAAGCGGAGAGTTTATCTCGTCGCCTGTTCTGACGTGGCTTACTACGCTTCCGCCACGCTGTGCCATGCCGATTGTTTCCGCCGTCCTCACGTTTTCGCCCTTTTCCATAGCCGCAAATGCTATGAGCTTTGACGCAAGAACGGTACCCTGTCCCCCTACTCCGCAGAGCAGACAGCTTATATTACCCATTTTTATTCATTCCTTTCAAGAAATTGCCGCCGTCGGGCAAACCTGCGAGCATAAGCCGCAGCCGCAGCAAAGCGATGTTTCGATTTCAACGTTTCCGCCGTTTACAACTATTGCGGGACAGCCCAGCTCTCTTATGCACTTTTTGCAGTTCACGCATTTTCCTCCGTCAACGGAAAGCGGCTTTTTCGGCTTTTCAACCGCAATGCACGGCGCCTTGAAAATAATCGCCTTTACGCCCTTTTCCTCCGCTGCACGCTTTACGGCGCCGACTGCCTCGTCAAGACAGAGCGGATTGACCGTTTCGACAAACGAAAGACCTATTCCTCGGAGTACGTTTTCAATGCTGATTTTCGAGGCAACCTCGCCCATCATCGTAACTCCCGTGGAGGGATTGGGCTGGTGTCCTGTCATGGCGGTAGTGCTGTTGTCAAGAACGATAAGTATAATATCCGTCTGATTATACACGGCGTTTACTACGCCCGTGATTCCCGACGCAAAGAACGTGGAGTCGCCTATGAACGAAAAATTCACGGTGTCGGGCTCTATCCTGTGAATGCCCTGCGCAATCGTAACATCAGCGCCCATGCAAAGGCATGTATCGCACATGTCGAGCGGCTTGGCGTTTCCGAGCGTGTAGCAGCCTATATCTCCGCTGAACACAGCCTTTCTGCCCTTCATAGCCTGCTTTACGGCGTAGAATGACGCCCTGTGCGGACAGCCTGCACAGAGTACGGGCGGTCTTACGGGCAGCTCGGGCGGAGCTGCATATTCACTTTTTTCATATGTAATTCCGAGGTATTTTTCAAAAATCTTTTTCACGCTTTCAACGGAATTTTCGCCTGCGGGCTGAACTGTTCCGTCGAGCTTGCCGCTTATTTTCACGTCAAGCTTATACTTTCCGCAAAGCATGAGCAGTTCTCTTTCGAGCACGGGGTCAAGCTCCTCAACCGCCACAACCTCGTCCACGCTCCGCAGAAATTCCAGAGCAAGCTTTTCGGGGAACGGATACGCCGTCGCTATGCGGAGTATGCTTGCATCTGCGCCTGTGCCGTCAAGAGCTTCCTTGACGTAAGCGTAGCTGATACCGCCTGTGACGATTCCTTTTTTGCCGCTGCCCTCGGTAAAGTTTCGGCTGTACGCCGAAAAATCGTCGCCGAGAACGCTGTATCTTTCCTCAAGCTTTATATGATTAAGATACGACGTGCGGGGGAAAATAACCCACCTCATCGTGTCCTTGACAAATCCGTCGGGAACATGCCCGCACGGCTCGTCGGAAATCTCCGCCGAGGCGCAGCCGTGACATACTCTCGTCGTCGGACGGAAAAGCACGGGCGTACCGTATTTCTCGGAATAGTCGAACGCCTCCTTTATCATTTCGTACGCCTCCTCGGGGGATGACGGGTCGAAAACGGGCAGCTTTGCGAACTGTGCGAAATGTCTTGTGTCCTGCTCCGTCTGTGATGATATGGGGCCGGGGTCGTCTGCGCTGACGATTACCATGCCGCCCTTAACGCCGACATATGCAAGGCTCATAAGCGGGTCGGACGCAACGTTCAGACCGACCTGTTTCATCGTAACGAGCGTTCTTGCGCCTGAATATGACGCACCTGCGGCAACCTCAAGCGCCGCCTTTTCGTTGACCGACCATTCAACATATATGCTGCCGTCGTTTCTTTTTGCGACGGTTTCAAGTATTTCCGTGGAGGGCGTTCCGGGGTAGCCGCACACGAGGTTTACGCCTGCGTGCATTGCTCCGAGCGCAATCGCCTCGTTTCCCATCAGAAAGCATTTTGACATCGGATTCATTCCTTTCAGCGCCGCTTATGCGGCTTTATTGTTGCTCAAAATAAATTTGAGATAATCTTTTCCCGGAACGGGGCGGGAGAAATAATAACCCTGCATGTGCTCAACGCCGAGCGATTCAAGAAGCTCAAACTGCTCCTTGGTTTCAACGCCCTCGGCAACGATTCCCACCTTCAGGCTGAGCACCATTTTTACGATATTATGAAGAATAATCTTCGCCTGTTCCCTGCCGTCGTCGGTTTCGTCAAAACAGGGCCATATAAGACTTCTGTCAAGCTTGATAAGGTCGTAGCGTACCTTTGCCATCTGCGAAAGATTTGAGTAGCCTGTTCCGAAGTCGTCCATGGAAAAGCTGCTGCCCATTTCCTTTAATGCGTTCATATTGACACGCAGCTGCTCGCCCGATTCAACCGAGGCTGTTTCCGTGATTTCGAAGTTGATAAAGCTCGGGGGAATGTTGTATTTTCCGAGTATTCCGAGCATTGTTTTCGGCAGCTCAACATCAATCGACTGAATACCCGAGAGGTTGACCTCTATGTACTTTACGCCCTTTTCAATAAGACTGTTCTCGCTTGCAAACTTGCACACCTTTTCGATAACGATATTTCCGAGCTCGCCGATAACCTCGCATCTTTCCGCAATGGGGATAAACTCGTCGGGGGAAACAAAACCGATTGTTTTCTTGTCCTTCAGGCGCACCAGCGCCTCTGCCGAAGAAAAGCACTTGTCAACGGTCGAATATATCGGCTGGAAAACGACTTCAAAGCCGTCGTTTACTATCGCAAGCTTTACCATTTCTTCGATAGTCGCATATCTTTCCTTTGCCTTGATAAGCTCGTCGTCAACAACTCTTACATAGCAGGTGTCGTGCACCTTGCTGCGGAATTCGGAAAGGTGATTCATTATGTCACACACATGGTCTGCGGAATCCGCATATTTCGGACATTGTATGATGTCGACGTGCGACGAAATCTTGATGTTTGTAACGCAGTCCATCGACCACTCGGTGTTGAGGATTTCGACGATTCTTTCGGTTAGCTTGTTTACGTCGTAGCCTGTGTAAAGGATAGAGAGCGTGGAGCCTCTTGTGCGGTACACTCTTGACGCCGACGCCTCGTACAGCAGACCTGCAAGCGTACCGAGAATACGGTTTTTCTTGGCGTGCCCGAAGCGCTGTTCAACAAGGCTTAAATCGTCAAGAGCAATGTTCACGATGTAAAACTCTCTTTTCTTGGCATATTCCTCGCCGAGAACAAGGCGGAAGCCTCTCTTGTTGAATGCGTTGGTTTCGTGGTCAATAAGCTCGCTCGGGTTTTCGAACGACAGATACATAAACAGAATGAGCAGCACCGTCGCAAGACCCGAAACAAGATACGGTTTGAAAAACGCTTGAATGAATGCCGCAGCAATCCATATACAGATACCGATTCTTACGTTTATTCTTGCTCTCTTGCTCGAAAGATTCGACGTTGCGTTCAGCATCGCCACTATGTACGTCAGAATCATCGAATACAGCACATACACCGCAGGGCCCGTGGAATACACCATTCCCGTCGCCTCGTCGACAACATAGTCAAACTTCAGGAAAAATACGCCCAGCGTACCTAATACGATAGGAATAAACGAGATAAGAACCTTTGCTTTTGAAATATGCTTTTGCGAACGTCCGAGGAACAGCATGTAAAAATAACCGCACAGAATTACCGCCATTAGCAATATGTAGAACGCCCTGTGAACGTATCGGTTAAAGCTGCCCCCGACAAGATTCGGGTTGGTTATCGTATAAACGCTGAGAATATCAAATATCAGATAAACGCCGTCAATTACAAGCATCGCACTAAAGCATCTCGTTGACAGCAGCGGCAGCTTTTTGGTGTGCGTGTAGCAGTAAACTACTACTAAAAAAACGCATATGGCCGCAATCTGAAAGCGGGTGTGAATAAGAAACAAATCCATATTTTCATCTCCTGCGCTGTTATTTTTTGCCGCCTGCACGGCGGAATAAGAGTCGTATAGCCTCAAATGTAAAATATACCACGGTAATTATACCATATCCGACTAAAAATTTCAATAGCTTTTCAAATGCCGATATAATAAAAAAGCACGGCAAGCAGTCAACTCTGCTATACCGTGCGATATATTTCGGCGATATATTACATATAGTATTACCGTATAATCTTTTTGCCTTTTGAATCTGTGGCAAGAGCCTGTTTTCTTTTCTCCTTATCCTTGTGGCTGGGGAGCTTCTGGAGGACAGGCTCAGGCTTGCCCTCGACAACGTCGGGCATAAGTTCCTTATTGTACTTTCTGAAAACGGTCAGTATTCTTGTGTTGAAAATGAGTGCGAACAGCCCTACTCCGAAAATCAGGAAGAAAAACGACACTATCGGCAGGTACCAGCACACAACGCTGATTGCGACGAGTGATACCACGATAAGAAGGCTTGAGCCTATGTTTCTGATGGACATATAAAAAGCAGTTCTGATTGTTGCCTTGATTGTGTTGTTGAACACAGCCTGAACGCCGAACACGAAAACGAGCGTAAAAGCGTAGATAAGGCATGCGCCGATAATCAATCCGCCGAGTATAAGCTGAACAGTTTTATCCTCGCAGTAATTTGCTGTGCAGTACAGCATGAAAAACAGCGCCGCACCGATAGGCAGCATAATCAGCCATATAATAGTTGCCTGATAGAAATTGGATTTAAAGGATTTGAAATATCCCCTGAATATACCGCTGTCACGCTGACGCAGGATTTTGATTGTTATGTCGTTCAGCGCCGTGAGCGAGGCGCCTATCGTAAAAACAGGCAGGCTTGTAAACAGGAACAGCAGCGACATTATAAACATATCGCCGACTCTCGATATTGCCTGAAACACTACGTTATCAACGCTGAAAATACTGCTTTTCATATCTGACCATCCTTTCGGCTACACATCAGCCTCGTCGTAAATTTTCTGAATAAGCTCCTTTGAGCGGATACGGTTTTCGGGAGTCGTATTCTCCAGCGAAACGTGGATAAACGGCTTTTCTCTCTTGATAAACCGCATTATTTCCTCATATCTCATCTCTCCGTCGCCCGCCGCAACGGACACAAGCTCATCATCTCTCACAACAAAATCCTTGATATGCACAACCGCAATATCCTTGCCGAGGAGGTCCATAGCCTCCGCAAAAATGTCGTCCCTCTGCTCGTAGTTGTCAATTCCGAGCAGGTTTACAGGGTCGAAAATTATCTGAAGATTAGGCGACTCGATTTCGTCAAGCACTCGTCTTGCTCTCTGCGGAGAGTACACGATATGCTTGTAAACGGGCTCTATCGCCATAATAACGCCCATTTTCTCCGCATACTCAACCACGGGGCGCAGGTTTGCGATAAACGTATTCAGCGCTTCCTCGCTCCTGCATGCGGGCTCGTACTTATACTCGGGGTTAGGAGCTCCCGTTTCCGTTCCCACAACGCCGCAGCCAAGCAGCGAGGCAAAACGTATATTCGCCATGTATCTTTCGGTTATCTCCGCAAGCTTGCCGCTGTCGGGGTGCGCAAGGTTGAGGTAACAGCCGAGCACGGCTACGTCAAGCTTATTAAGCTCAAAAAGTCTTTTGAGATAAAGCGCAAAGCCGGGGGTCAGCGCAGAGTTTTTCACGCTGTATTCCTTTATCGACTTTGCGAGGGCGAGATGTCCGCACTTGAAGCCCTGCTCCGAAAAAATGGGGAGGAGCTGTTCAAGAGGGAGCTTTTCGCCGTCGTGTAATCTTATTCCAAGCTGCATTTTAATTCTCCGTTTTATCTACGTTTATAAGCTTTATCTTTTCGCCGTCACAGCCGTCAACGCTGACGTTTTTCATCACGAAACGCTCTACGTTTTCGGCGTAAATTCCGTTTCTGCACATTTCTTCAACGCCGACATGCATAGCCGCTACGCCCTTCTGTGCGTTTTCCGCAAAGCCTATGCTGATATCCTCCATAATGATTTCGCCGATTTTCTTTTCGGGCAGACCGAGGAAATACGCCGCCGCAACATGGCTGTCCCTGCACTCTATGCCACGGAAAACGAGCCTTTTGATAAACGGCGTTCTGTCGTCAACGGGGAGGGGATTTCTGTTCTGGACATAATCGCTCTTTCCGTCGGGGTCGCAGAAATAAAAGCAGTTCGCAACAAACGGCGTCAGCACGTTATCCATCTCGATATTTCTGAACTCAACGTCGTCGATTACTGCCTTTTCGCCTCTGCCACGGCGGGTCTTTATGCGCAGACCTCTGTCGGTATGGCTGAATACGCAGTTTTCAACCAGCACGTTTTTTACGCCTGCCGACATTTCGCTGCCGACAGTAACTGCGCCGTGTCCGTTTTCCATTTTACAGCGGTAAATGTGGATATTTTCGCTTGCAACGCCGTATTTTCTGCCCATATAAAGCTTGCCCGACTTGAGGGCAATGCAGTCGTCGCCGAGCGTGAACAGTACGCCCGCAATATCAACATTGCGGCAGCTTTCAACGTCAATGCCGTCGGTGTTGGGAGAGTTCATGGGGTTGTTTATGCTGACCGCATAAAGTCCGATGTCGTCGGAGAAATACGGGTGCACGGTCCAGGACGGACTCTGCGAAAGCTTAATACCCGCAAGAGTAATATTTTTGCAGCGTTCAAGGAAAACAAGTCTGGGGCGGAATGCTCCACGCATTACCTTTTCGTCGTACCACCAGTCCTCGTGGCTTGCGTTTCCGAATATTTCGCCCTCGCCGTAGATACAGCAGTCGTGAACGTCAATACCCGTTATGATACCCGCAAACATAGGGAGCGGGTTGCCCTCCCATGTGCCGAGGTTGTATTCGCTTTTTTCATCGTAGCTTTCAACCATTCCGGGGAAAATGGGATGACTGTAACGCTCCTTGTCGGCAACTATTACCGCACCCTTGGAAAGCTCGATATTAACCCCGCTTCTGAGGAACAGGTTTCTTATCTTATATCTGCCCGCAGGCACAAGCACACGGCTGTTTTCGGGACACGCCATGACCGCCGCCTGGAGGTAAACCGTGTCGTCGTTTTCGCCGTCGCCCTTTGCGCCCATATCACGGACGTTCAGAGTAACAAATTCTTTTTCTGTGCGGAATGTCAGCTTTTCGGAAACATCTCCGCATACTGCCTCGATTTCGTAATCACTTTCGGGCTTAAGTCCCGAAAGAGCGTTTACCGTAACGTTCGTTTTCTTGTAAAAAACGCCGTTGATACGGATTTCGCATTCGCTGTCGGTGTAGTACTTCCCGAAATCGGATATTTCAAGCACGGCAAATCGTGCATTTTTCATTATAAGCTTTAAAGTCATTATAAACTCCTGTGCTGCCTCTGAAAAATAAGCACCGCCAATTTGTTATTCAGCGGTGCTTACATTATAGCATATTTTTATTATTTTGTAAACATGAGATGGGTTATTCCACGATATGCGGCGTGCAGCCGCACAAAAGCGTATGGAATATTAACCCTTTACGCTACCTGCGGAGATACCGTCAACAAACTGTTTCTGTGCAAGGAAGAATACAATCAGCTGCGGGAGAATGGAGATAAGCGAAAGAGCAAGAACTCGGTTCCATTCGAAGCCGCTGTCTGCGTCCATGGACAGCTTTACGAAGATTGTTGCGGGGTACTTGGATGCTGTGTTTACATAAAGCAGCGGTCCCATGAAGTCGTTGGACGACCACATGAACTGGAACAGCGCACAGCTTACCATTGCGGGCTTGAGCATCGGGCAGATAACCTTCCAGAGCGTCTGGAATGCGTTACAGCCGTCGATTGTAGCCGCCTCGTCAAGCTCTCTGGGAATACCTCTGAGGAACTGGATGAGCATGAACACGAAGTATGTGTCAAACGCAAACAGCGAGGGAACGATGAGCGGGAGGTAAAGAGGAGAGTTTACCCAGCCGAAGCTGTTGTAAAGAATGAACTGAGGTACGTTCATTACTACCTGGGGCAGGAACAGCGTGGACATGAGAATCGCAAAGAAGAAGTTTTTGCCTACGAAGTTGAAACGTCCGAAGCCGTATGCCGTAAGAGTACATGAAGCAACTGTAAAAATAACTCTCGGAATAACGAAAGAGTATGTGTTGAGGAGTGCGCCGAACAGGTTAATCTGTCCGCCGTAGTCGTTCATAGCCTTTATATAACCGTCAAATGTCGGGTTAGCCGTGAACGGCGTCATGTTTGTAAAAATTTCTGCGTTTGTCTTAAATGTTGCACCGATCATCCAGATTAACGGATAAACCATTATAAATCCAACACCGATAAGGATCAGATATCTGAAGAATGCGGTGATTTTTTTCTTTCTGCCAAAACCTTCTACCATTGTAATATCCTATCCTTTCTGTTAATCTTCGTCGCCGTAGTAAACCCACTTCTTCTGGCTGATAAATGCAATAGCACTCAGAACAGCAACAATTACGAACAGTACCCTGGCCATCGCACTCGCAAGACCCATTTCGTTCTGTTCGAACGCACGGTTGTAGATGAACAGCGAGAACAGCGAGGTTGCGCCTCTCGGACCGCCCTGTGTGATGATGTACGGACCGTTGAATTCCTGGAACGCCTGAACGAGCTGTGTAACGAGGTTGTAGAATACAACAGGTGTAATCATGGGAACTGTAATGGAGAAGAACTGTCTTGCCTTGCTTGCGCCGTCGATTGTAGCGGCCTCGTAAAGGTCCTCGGGAACACCCTTGAGCGCTGCGAGGAAGAGTACCATCGCAGAACCGAACTGCCATACACGGAGAAGGGTGATTACGAATAACGCAAGACCCTTGTCTGCGAGCCAGTTGGGGCCGTCAATGCCGAAGAAGCCGATGAAGCTGTTGATAAGGCCGTCATCACGGAACAGCGCCTTCCAGAGAACTGCGATAGCTACCGAGCCGCCGAGGATGGACGGGATGTAGTAAGCTGTTCTGAAAAGGTTAACGCCCTTGAGCTTATAGTTTAAGATGTACGCAATGAAAAGCGCAAAGATAAGCTTCAGGGGAACTGTTGTAAACGAGTAGATAAATGTAACTTTAAGAGAATCCATGATTTTTTCGTTCGTGAATATCTCTTCGTAGTTCATCAGACCAAATTCGCTGATACCTTTAAAAAGGTGGAAGTCTGTGAAGCTGTAATAAAGCGAGGATAAAAACGGAATAAGGCGGAATACGAGGAAACCTACAAGCCACAAAAGTATGAACAGGAAGCCGAAGTTTCTCTTGCAAAATGCCTTAAAGCCCTTATTTGCATAGATTTGAGCATTTGTTGCAGCCATATCAATGACCATTCCTTTCGTTATTGAGTAATAAGCTCTGTGCATACGCCATCATAAACGGCCCTACACCCTTTGAGTCGTCGGATACGATTTTTTCGGAGAGGTAATACTCGACGCTTCCGTCACGTTTTTCTCCGGGTCCGAGACCTGCAACCCAGCAGATGTCTGCCAGATGCGTATCACCGTTATCGGTGACAAGCTTGTTTCCGACAATGCTGTCGAAAATCGAAATGCCGATTTCACTGTATTTCTCTGAATTGAGAACACCTAAACGGCAGCCCTTCATAATTGCATATGCAACCATCGCAGAGCCTGATGTTTCTGCGTAATTTCCGTCTGCCTCGGGGTGGTCGATTACCTGGAGGAACATTCCTGTTTTCTCGTCCCTGTACGGTAAAATTCCATTGACCGCCTCCTTGAACATATCGCACAGCTCACGGTAATTTTCGTAAATTTCCTGCGAGGTTGCGTCGATAACGTCAATCAGCGACATCAGAAGCCAGCCCATTGAGCGCAGCCAGAAGTTAGGCGAAAGTCCTGTTTCCTTATTTGCCCACGGCTGGATTTTTGCTTCGTCAAAGCCGTGATAATATAGCTGCTTTTGTTCGTTATACATATTTCTTCTGACATTTCTGTACTGCGACAGGATGTCAGCATAATTTTCTTTTTTATTATATCTGGTTTCATATTCGGCGTAGAAAGGCTGAGCCATATAAAGCCCGTCAAGCCACACCTGGTTCGGATAAATCGCCTTATGGAAGAAATTTCCGCTTTCTGTGCGGGGATGACCCATAAGGTCTTTAATCAGAAAGTCAATCGCTTTCCTGTATTTTTCATTTCCGGTTTCGTCGTACGCTATGAAAAGCACCTTTCCCGCATTAAAGCCGTCAATGTTATGCTTTCCCGTTTCGTAGTTCGTAACCGTTCCGTCCTCTGCAATGAGGGGATCAAGGTAGTTCAGGATAAAGTCGAGGTATTTTCTCTCGCCCGTTGCCTGATAAAGCTGTTTACACCCCATGAGAACACAGCCGTCCTCGTAATTCCAGTAATCCTTATAATGTGTATAATTGTTCAGAAAATTATCAATGTACTGCTTAATTCTCATCTGTGTACCGTCCATTATTTTAGTTTTAACCGAACAAGCGGCCTCCTCCGCTTATGCGGAGGAAGCGCATGCGTCCGGAAATATCCCGAGGGATACAGTTTCGTATGAAATTAGTCAGCAAGAACTTCGCTGATGCCTTCGTACATAACCTTAGCAGCCTTAGCTACATCGTAGTCGCCGTAGCTTAAGCCGGAGAGTGCGTCATAGTAAACGCCATCGGGGTCGCCCTTAAGAGCGGAGTCTTCGAACTTGGGGTCAAGACCGAAGGATACCCATGCGAGAACCTTGCCGTTAGCTTCTGTAACCTGCTTGTCAAGGAGATCCTTGCTTACGCAGTTGTTGAGAGCAGCCTTGCTCAGGGGGATACCACGCTCAGAGGACATGATAGCTGTACCTTCATCTTCGTTGAGGAGGAAGTTGAGGAACTTAGCGCATTCTTCCTTGTTAGCAGCTGTTTCGGAGATAGCGAAACCGAGAGAAACCTTGGAGAAGCCACCCTTAGCGTCGCCCATGTCTGCGAAGTAGTCGCCTACTACGAAGCCGGAGTTGTCAGCAAGAGCCTTGGAGAACTTGGAAGCGGAGGAATCCCATTCGAAGATACCAGCGTACTTGCCTTCGATCCACTTGGGGTTCTTATCGAGGGAGTCAGCACCGTCGCCGTCGATTGTTGCGATTGTGGGCATTACATGAGCTGCTTCGAGGTCAGAGAGGAACTGGAGACCTTCAGCGATTTCAGCTTCTGTGTAGTTGAGCTTGTTGTCAACAACCCAAGCCTTGTTGTACTTGCTTTCGAGGTAGTGAACCATAAGGATCATTCTGTCGTATTCGCCGCAAGCGAGAGGATAGTAGTCGTCGCCGAGAACTGTCTTGAACTTTTCGCCTGCTGCCTTGAGTTCAGCAAGAGATGTAGGAACGGAGATGCCTGCTGCCTCAAATGTCTTTGTGTTCCAGTAGAAGATACGGCCTGTCATAGAAACAGGGATAGCCTGGAGCTTGCCGGCTACTGTGCACTGGTCAAGAGCTGCCTGATCGTACTGTGTAAGATCGAAGTAGTCAGCGTATGCGTTCATGTCAGCAAATACCTTACCGTCAGAGCTGTAAGATGTGAGCCAGTTCCAGTTTACCTGGTTGATGTCAGGAGCTGTACCTGCGTAGAACTGTGTGGACATTGCGTCTTCCCAGCCGCTCCATGCGCCGAACTGCTCAACGATGTCGATGTTGGGGTTGAGCTCTTCGTACTTTGCGATAGCCTGCTGTGTAGCTTCGTGTCTGGCGTCGCCGCCCCACCAGGAGAATGTGATCTTGATCTTTTCGCCGGAGGGAGCTGCTGTTGTGCCAGCTGCTGTTGTTGTTGTTGTGCCTGCGTTACCTGCGTCGGGTGTTGCAGCCTGTGTTGTTGTGGTTGTCGTCTCGGAAGAACCGCATCCTGCAACAGAAGCAACCATTGCGAGGCTTAAGATGCCTGCTAATACTCTTTTTGTGTTCATATTTTTACTCCTTTTAAATATATGATTCACAGCCGTATGCTGTAAATTCCGTTGTTTAGCCGATTATTTCGGCTGCTTACCGATGTATGCGAGGATTCCTCCGTCAACATACAGAATGTGTCCGTTTACGAAGTCCGAAGCGGACGAAGCGAGGAATACTGCGGGACCCGCAAGATCCTCGGGTGTGCCCCAGCGTGCAGCGGGGGTCTTGGAAATAATAAAACTGTTGAAGGGGTGTCCCTCTGTGCGGAGCGGAGCGGTCTGCGGTGTTGCAATGTAGCCGGGGCCGATACCGTTGCACTGAATGTTGAATTCGCCGTACTCGGAAGCAATGTTCTTTGTCAGCATCTTCAGACCGCCCTTTGCCGCAGCATAAGCGGATACTGTTTCACGTCCGAGCTCGGACATCATGGAGCAGATATTGATAATCTTGCCGCCGCCGTTCTTTATCATTGACGGAATAACCGATTTCGCCATAATAAAGGGTGCGTTGAGGTCTACGTCGATGACCTGTCTGAACTCGTCCGCTGTCATTTCGCACATCGGAATGCGCTTGATGATACCTGCGTTGTTGACGAGAATATTGATTATGCCGACCTCGCTCTCGATTGTTGCCACGAGTGCCGCTACCGCCTTTTCGTCGGTTACGTCGCACACATAGCCCTTTGCCTCAATGCCGATTTCCTTGTAGGATTCGATACCCTTGTCAACAAGCTCCTGATTGATGTCGTTGAAAACAATCTTTGCGCCCGCCTTAGCCATTGCCGAAGCAATCGCAAAGCCGATGCCGTAGGAAGCGCCTGTTACGAGAGCTACCTTACCCTCAAGAGAAAACTGCTGTTCAAAACTCATTTGTGCAATTCCTCCTTACTTGAGATCCTTCATATCTACGCCGTCCATATCGTCAAACGCCTGGTTTTCGCCAACCATTCCCCATATAAACGTGTAAGCCTGTGTTCCCGAGGCGCTGTGGATTGACCAGCTGGGCGAAATAACCGCCTCCTCGTTTCTCATTACAATGTGGCGTGTTTCTGTGGGCTCGCCCATGTAGTGGAAAACAACTGCGTCGTCCTTAACCTCAAAATAGAGATAAACTTCCATACGTCTGTCGTGTGTGTGACACGGCATTGTATTCCATACGCTGCCGGGCTTGAGCGCTGTCATACCCATAACGAGCTGGCAGCTTTCAACCTGACCGGGCAGGATGTACTTGTTGATAACTCTGTGGTTCGATTCCTCAAGGCAGCCAAGCTCAACCTTGTTTTCGGGCTTGATTGAGTCAAGAGTAATAAGAACCGTGGGGTAGGTCTTGTGAGCGGGAGCGCTGTTGAAATAGAACTTTGCGGGATTTGCCGCATCATCGCTTTCAAAGAAAATATCCTTGCTGCCCATGCCTATATAAAGACCGTCCTTGTAGCCGAGCTTGTATTCCGTTCCGTCAACAGTAACCGTACCGCTGCCGCCGATATTGATGATACCCATTTCACGGCGCTGGAGGAAATATTCCGCTCTTATTTCGTCGCCCGCTGTCAGAACAAGCTTCTGACCCGAGGGAACAGCCGAGCCGACGATGATTCTGTCGATATGGCTGTAAATTGTCTTGATATCGTTTACCTTGAAAAGGTCCTGAATGAGGAACTCCTCACGGAGTCTTGTCGTATCGTAATGCTTTACGTCCTTGGGAGACGCCGCTGTTCTTAATTCCATGTTTAAACTCCTTATCTCTGTACTCTGCCCGAGCCGTCGCCGCCTGCGAGCTTCATAACCTCGTCAACAGTTACCATGTTGTAGTCGCCTTCGATGCTGTGCTTGAGGCAGCTTGCAGCAACTGCAAATTCGATTGTCTTCTGTGAATCGAAGCCTTCGAGGCAGGAGTAGATAAGACCGCCGCCGAAGCTGTCGCCGCCGCCTACACGGTCAACGATGTGCATGAGGTAGCTCTTGCTGAAGAAGTAGTCGCTTCCGTCGTACAGCATAGCCGCCCACTTGTTGTCGTTTGCGGAGATAGATGTGCGGAGTG
>JAZNLN010000207.1:0-8079 GCA_045579125.1 Ruminiclostridium sp. | reverse complement strand
CCGTGAAGCAAAGTAAGGAGGAAAAAACTTGAATAACTTACTTATCGAGGCGTCACCTCACATAAAAAGCCCGATGACAACCCAGAAGGTGATGATGCATGTTCTGATTGCTCTTTTCCCCTGCGTTGTTGCATCAACATATATTTTCGGTCTGCGTGCATTGCTGATGATTGTTATCTGCGCCGCAAGCTGTGTTATTTTTGAACTGCTCTTTAACATTATTGTTAAAAAGCCCCGAACAATAAGCGATTTATCGGCTGTTGTAACGGGTGTAATTCTCGCAATGAATCTTCCTGTTACACTTCCCTTTTACATGGCTGTTATCGGCTCATTCATCGCTATCGTAATCGTAAAAGGATTATTCGGCGGTATAGGTCAGAATTTTGCCAACCCCGCTATTACAGCACGAATCGTGTTAATGCTTTCATTCGGCAAGCATATGACAAGCTGGGCTGTGCCGTTCTACTATAACGAGAGCGCAGTCGACGCCGCAACAGGCGCAACTCCCCTTGCAGCATCCGAGCTCCCCTCGGTAATGGATATGTTCCTTGGCTTTCACGGCGGCTCGCTCGGCGAAACATGCTCGCTTGCAATTCTTATCGGTTTCGTTTATCTCGTAATCATGAGAATTATCAACCCCGTTACTCCTATTGTTTTTGTAGGAACAGCCGCTTTATGTTCTCTTATCGCAGGCTGTGATGTTACAATGTTTGTTCTTTCAGGCGGTCTGCTTTTCGGTGCTGTATTTATGGCAACCGACTATGCAACTACACCGATAACAACAAAGGGCAAAATAATTTTTGCGGTAGGATGTGCACTGATTACTTGTGTAATTCGTTTCTGGGGTTCAATGCCCGAAGGTGTTTCATATTCTATTCTTCTTATGAACATTCTTACACCTTATATCGACAAGATTTCACTTCCTAAACCTTTTGGTATGAAAAAGGAGGAGAAAAAAGTATGAGTAATGTAAAACCTACACTTGTGCTTGCAATTATAATGATGATTGTATCTGCACTTCTCATTGTATCATACAAAATGACTTACGTTGATAAGACAGGCGTACTCACCGATGATTTACAGGCTGCGTGCGAAAAAATTATGGGTGAAGGTGATTTTACCCTGGTAAGCGACTGGAAGGCTGAAGGATATGCTGTTGATAAGCCTGAAAACATCGCAAATCTTATCAAGAAATCCGACGGAACATTAGCGTTTGAAATTATCGCTGACGGTTATAACAAGGGCGGCCTTGATGTACTTGTGGCAATGAATGCTGACGGTACAGTAAAAAATCTGACAATTCTTGCAAATACAGAAACACCTGGTCTTGGCGCAAATGCTAACAAAAGAGATTTTCTTGACCAGTTTATCAATGCAGAGGGTGCCAAAATCGCAAGCGGCGGTAGCGGCGGCGCATTCAAGCTTACTAAGTCTGAAGGCGGAACAGTAAACGAAAATGCCGCAGAAATAGACGCTCTCACGAGTGCAACACTTTCTTCGGTAGGTGTTGTAAACGCAGTAAATACAGCTGTTGATACATTTAAGTTAATTGAGGGAAAGGAGTGATGACAAGTGTCTTTGATTAAAGAATTTACCAAAGGTATTCTGAAAGAAAACCCTAGCCTGGTTATGCTGCTTGGCATGTGTCCGACGCTTGCCATTACTACAATGGCCATTAACGGTCTCGGCATGGGACTTGCAACAACATTTGTACTTATCTGTTCCAATATTGTTATTTCCCTGCTCAAAAAGGTCATTCCCTCTGCGGTAAGACTTCCCTGCTTTATTGTAATTATCGCAGGTTTCGTAACATTTGTAAGTATTATGCTTGAGGCATTTATTCCATCGCTTTACGAAAGCCTCGGCGTATTCCTTGCACTTATCACTGTAAACTGCATTATTCTCGGCCGAGCTGAAATGTTTGCCAGCAAAAACGGTGTTGTTGCGTCGGCATTTGACGGCGCAGGCATGGGTATCGGTTTTACGCTCTCGCTTGTTATCGTCGGCTCTATAAGAGAAATTCTCGGTACAGGCAAATGGTTTGCAACAGATGGATTTGAAGGTATAACACTTATGCCTGAAATTGTTGAGCCTATGACAATATTTGTTCTTCCCGCAGGTGCATTTTTTGTACTCGGCGTAGTAATTGCAGTTGTAAACAAGCTTTCCAACCATGAGCCCAAAAAGGAATTCGGCTGCGCAAATTGTCCGTCAAGAGAGTCTTGCATCGGCGGCAGCTGCGGTTCAAAAGATATCGAAATTGCTGCAAAGGAGGAAAAGTAAGATATGGAAATTGCAAAGGATCTTATGATAATCTTCCTTACATGCATTCTGACCGAAAACTTTGTACTTTCAAAGTTTATGGGTATCTGCCCGTTCCTTGGAGTATCAAAGAAAGCGTCAAGCTCAATTGGTATGGGACTTGCGGTTGTTTTTGTAATGGTTTGCGCAACAGCAGTAACATATCCAATTTACTATTACATACTCGTTCCTCTCGGGGTTGAGTATATGAATACCGTTGCCTTTATACTTGTAATAGCACTTTTTGTTCAGCTTGTAGAAATGGCAATGAAAAAATATATGCCTCCGCTATATAAGGCGCTTGGTGTATATCTCCCTCTTATCACAACAAACTGCGCCGTTCTCGGTGTAACAATTCTCAATATTGATGAGGGATATAATTTCGGTTATTCGCTCTTTAACTCATTCAGCGCAGGCGTCGGCTTTATGGTTGCAATGCTTATTTTTGCAGGCGTAAGAGGCAGGCTTGAACGCTGTGATGTTCCCAAAACGTTCCAGGGAACTCCTATTACGCTTATTGCCGCATCAATAGTATCGCTTGCCTTTATCGGTTTTGGCGGAGTTGTTGACGGAATATTCGGCGCATAAGAAAGGACGGTAAACAAATGGAAGAATATTTATATCCAATAATAGTCCTTGTAATAATAGGCGTTGCATCGGGTATACTGCTTACAATCGCATCAAAACTGCTGGCGGTAAAGGTTGATGAAACGGTTGATAATATCATGAATGCACTTCCCGGTGCCAACTGCGGTGCCTGCGGATATTCGGGCTGCGAGGGCTATGCCAATGCAGTAGCGGCAGGAAAAGCCGATACCAACTTATGCAAACCCGGCGGTAAAGAGGCTGCTGTTAAAATCAGTAAAATTATGGGCGCCGAAGTCGGTGAATTTGTTCGTGAGTATGCATTTATTCGCTGTAACGGAAACTGCAGTGCTACAAAGGATAAATACGAATACATAGGAACAAAAAGCTGTCTTGCTGTTGAAAAATTTTACAATGGCAAGGGTACATGCCAATCAGGCTGTCTTGGGCTCGGTGATTGTTCAAGAGTCTGCGAATACAACGCAATATCAGTTGAAAACGGAGTGGCGGTAGTTAATCCCTCGAAGTGCAAGGCGTGCGGAAAGTGTGTAAAAGCATGCCCCAATCATCTGATTGTTATGCGCAAGGAAACTCAGAATTACATCGTAAGGTGTTATTCGGCAGATGTTGGCAAGGTAACTCGACAGGTGTGTAAAAACGGCTGCATCGGTTGCGGTTTATGTGTTAAGAAATGTCCTAACGATGCTATCGTTATAAATAACAACCATGCAGAAATTGATTCTTCAAAATGCACAAACTGCGGAGCATGCGCTGCAGCTTGTCCTGTTAAGTGCATTTCAAACGTTCCGAGTTGTCAATAAAATATACGGCGGTCAGGCTGAAATTTTGACCGCCGTGTTTGTCGTTTATAAAGACATATTATTTCCTCTGAAATATGCCTGTTTTTTTAAAAAAATAACTTGAGGGAGGCTGTAAAATTTTGATTTTTTCGTGTTTAGGCGAGTACATCCGTGATATATATTCATTTTTTAAGCGCACAGCTGTTCTGAATTTAAAAAATGACGAAGAATATACATATCGTCAGTTTATTCAGGCAGTGGCTGTAAAAAACGGTAAAAATGCAATCATTTTGTCAGTGGCAGGCATCGCTATGATTATCGTGTTTATGATACTTCGTCTTATTGCAGATGTACGGATAAATCTTACATCGGATATACTCGATATAGTATCATATGCACTTCTGTTCCTGACATTTATTGCTTCCCTGCTTCTAAACAGACGAGAACTTATCGACCGTCAGCCCGATTTTAAAATGCTGAAAATACTTTTTTATGCATTCTGGAGCGCATTTACTGTTGCGTTTGCATTACTGACCATATCCGATATTATTTCATACCAAACAACATCGGCGTATTATTTACAGCTTATTTCTTTGTTGCTTTTTGCTGATTTTACATTCGGCGAACTATTGGTTTTCGGCTCTGTTCCGCATTTAACTTTAATTATTGCATACATAATCCGGGGTTATGGAATGTCCGATATAATTATGGTTCTGATTTTGTTTACGGCGTTTATTATCATTTCGTCTTCAAACAGCACAAGATTTGCCGAGGCATGGCTCGGAAATAAAAACCTTTCTACCGCTAATGAACGCTGCCGGCAAATGGCGGAAAAAGATTTATTTACGGGACTGCTTAATAAAAGCGGATTGCTAAAGAAAATGAAGAATCTTACTTTATGCGGTTTTTCTGAAGATACATACGCTGTTATACTTGTAGATATAGATAATTTCAGACAATTTGGAATTTTATATGGCGACGAGCAAGTTAATTCCTGCTTATACAGTGTCTGCAACTGCATACGGATTATTTCAAAATCCAAAACAGATATTATATCACGTTTCGGCGAAGACGACTTTGTTATTGTTTTACAAAACTCTAATGAATACGATATGATTTCATTTGCCGAACAGCTCCGTGAGAGCATAGAAACAATGGCAGTTCCCTTTGGCGACAGCATTGTAACGGTAACATTAGGCGTATCGGCAATAGGAAAATTAAGCAGTGACAATGCGTTTTCTGTTATGCTTCAGGAAGCAGATAATCAGCTTGTACATGCAAAAAAGAACGGCAAGAATTGTATCGGATACAAAAATCGGATATTCAGAAAGGAATAAAAAAGATTTTTGTATTAACCCCTTGAAATCGTTTTCACGATATGTTATAATAGTATTATAATATTACATCATCGAAAGGAAGAATGAGATGGAAAACATTACAATTAAAGCCCTGCACATGGGTAAAGCAAAATGTTCGGTTGACCTCACTGACGGAAGTGAGCGAGGAGAATATGTAAATCAGGATTACATTATCAACAAGCTTGGTAGACCCCACAGAGCAATAAATCTCATGTACTGCTACTATCCTCTGGATAAAGGATTCCCTGCCCGTGCAAGTGTTGAATTTGCAAATCCCGACGTTAAATTTGCCTGGGATTATCCCTACGATGATTATTTTACATATAAAGGCGGTATTAACGGAAATACAGACGGCGAGCCGTTTACATTTATGCGTGACGTAAGAAAGCACGGTCAGGATGTAATACTTACTCTGACAGTTGACCCGCATGTTTCCGATGAACATCTTATCAAGATTGCGGAAGAAATGAGAACGTTCGGACGTATGGAAATGAGAATAAATCATGAGGCGACAGGAAACTGGTTTTCTTTTAACAAACGCTGTACATATCAGGAAGTAGCCGATTTCTATGTTCGTTTCCACAGAATAATCAAGGAACATGCTCCTAACGTAAAGACAATTCTTTGCATAGGCGGTATCGAAAACCCCAATAAGGAAGAAATGGAAAAGGAAACAGAGTTTACTCAGGCTGTCCGTGAAACCGATATCTGGTCAGTTGACAAGTATATGGCTCTGCATTGGGGTTGGCCGTATGACGTAGCAGAAACAGGCGGTACATCACATGCCCGTTATCCTCTCGAAAATACATATAACCTTACAAAGCTCAGCTATGAACGCTTTAAAAAGCTTAACGACGGAATATCGAAGCCTATGGTTATGAGTGAATTTAATGCAGACGGCGACGTTACAGGTCCTTATGACCAGGCGCAAATGGTTAAGGACTACTGCGACATGCTGAAAAATGAGCCTGCTGATTGGTTTACAGGCTTTACATTCTATCAGTTCCGTGACAGAGGCAGACTCGGCCTTGAAATCGAAGACCCCAATAACAAGGATAATGGCTTTGAACAGCCTGTAATGCAGGTATATAAAGAAATAATCCACGATGAGTATTTCTATCCTGCTATGAACGAAGAAAAGGAAATAACACTTCCCGCAACACTTCGCTGGGGCGGCGCAGAAGATGCTGATGGTATCTGTATTCCTATCCATTTTGACGATAATCCTGTATTCTGCGAAGCAACATTTGACGAGCCTCTTAACCTGATGATGGAAATAAACGGAAAATGGTTCTACAAATCCCCTGAGGCAAAAACAATAGACTTCATGAGCGCTTTCTACGAGAAACCTCTCAACGGCGCAGCTGACATGACACTTAAAATTTTTGCACCTCCCGCAAGCGGCGAAAACGACCCCTCACAGGGCGAAGATTGGCAGCTTAACTACTACACCGAAATGACAAAACTTCCCGACATCAGAATTCGTTATACGCCTACTGAAAAGTAAACCGAAAGGATTGATATTATGAACGAATCTCTCGCAAAAATAATTGATATGCGTGTTGAGAAAACAATGAAGGCCCTCGAAAAAAACAATATGCAGCCTTATTATGTTAAAAGCCGAAAAGAGCTCCTCGATTTGATTTCGGAACTTATAAAGAATGATGAAATCATAACATCCGGCGGCTCTCTTACGCTCGCAGAGCTTGGAGTAATAGATTTCCTAAACGAAAATTATAAAGGAATTTTCCACGACAGAAAATCCTGTATCGATGATAATGCAATTCAAAATTATTTTCGACTTTCTTTTTCTGCTGATTCGTTCCTTTCAAGCACAAACGCTGTAACCGAAAACGGAGAGCTCTACAATGTAGATGGAACAGGAAATCGTGTTTCGGCAATGGTTTTTGGTCCTAAACAAGTTATTGTTGTTACGGGAACAAATAAAATTGTTTCTGACTTAAAAGCCGCTGAAGAGCGTGTAAAAAAAATCAGCGCCCCAGCTAATGCTATTCGGCTTGATATGAAAACAGGCTGTTATTCCTGTGGAGAATGCGTTAATTGTCATAACGAAAACAGAATCTGCTGTTCATATGTGACACTTGCACAGCAGCGTATTAAAAACAGAATAAAAGTTATTTTCATCAACGAGGATGTCGGACTTTAATATAAATTCACTGTTTAGTACATTTCTGCTATAAAAATAAACCGTCTTTGTAATTGCAAAGACGGTTTTAAAATTATAACAAAAAGCCGTTAATGAATATATCAAAAACGGCTTTATATTTTATACTATCATCTGAAACTTGCTCTCGCTTGTTACATCAGCACCTGCAAGAACGCTTCTGAACTCTGAAAGATTCGGTCTCGAAATCGTCACCGTCTGACCGCCGGAAACATACATTCTTCCGCATTCATTGCAAATATCATTCTTGATTCGTACGCTTTGCGAAACAACAATTCTGTCATCTGACTTTGCGGACATCTGTTCACGGCGCACATGTTCCATTTCATGGCTCATAACTGCCGAGCGTGCCTTTGTCGGGTCCATTTTGGTAGGATTCTGACAAGATACTCCTCTATCATTAGAGCCATCCTGATAACGTCTGTTTTTACAGGTTTCACACTGACAATCGGGCGGGTCTTTTTCAAAACCGTCCTTGCCATGTGACTTTTTGCTTTCGTCAACTTCAGTAAAAGGATTATCCTTTACTTCTTTTTCTTCTTTGGCGCCAAATGCAGCGTTTACTTTTTCATCCTCTTTTAAAGTTCCGTCGATGTTATAATCGCTGTTTTCTATTGCAGAAAGAGCTGCGGCGCTTTCTGTGTTATCATCTTTTTCGCCGGACTGCTGTTTCGCAAACGAAACGGCATACTTGTACTGTTCAAAAGCATTATTAGTTATACTATTAAATGTCATTGCGAAACACCACCCCTTTATAATCTTTCATTATAATTATACTTTAAAAAGCATATTTTGTCAATATTTTTTGAAAAAAATATATAAAAAAACGTGTTTTAAGTTAATATAAAGT
>JAZNLN010000206.1:0-1522 GCA_045579125.1 Ruminiclostridium sp. | reverse complement strand
CGACGGCTCAAATGTGCACTGGATTGCATACTCGATGAACGAGATAACAAAGCATGTGCCCGAGGTAAAGTATTTCAAATTCGGACTTAACCATATCGCAAAGTACATGACATCAATCGGAAAGAGCAAGACAAACTCCTCCGCACGCTACGAGTCGCTTGTTGCGTCGTTCGAAATGTACGACAGAATGAAGCAAAAGGGTATATATGTAAAATTTGATATAGAAAAATTGCTTGAGGCTATTGCAAAACGCACCGATTTCGGATATAATTACTATATGTTCCCCGAAGTGGCTATGTATTTCGCTAATCCCAACGAGATAATGTATGGTTTCGCTGTCAGAGAGGCGTCGTTCAGAATGAGAATTGACGATACACAGCACTTTATGGGAGGATACTGCTCGTATTATTACAATTACAGCGCATTATCCGAATATATGGCAGAGTATCTCGGCGATAACGCTGCCTGAATAACAAAAAGGAGCAATTAAAATGTCAGGTCATTCCAAGTGGAGTACAATCAAGAGAAAAAAAGGCGAAAAGGACGGCGCAAGAGCCAAGGTATTCACCAAGATAAGCCGTGAAATCATCGTATGCATCAAGGAGCACGGTCCCGACCCGTCCAGCAACAGCAAGCTGGCGGCGCTTATTCAGAAAGCAAAATCCAACAACATCCCCAACGACAACATTGACCGCCTTATCAAGAAGGCGTCGGGCGAGGGCGAAAAGAACAACTACGAGAACTGCGTGTATGAGGGCTACGGACCAAACGGCGTTGCTGTAATTGTTGACTGCCTCACCGACAACCGCAACAGAACAGCGGGCGAAATCCGCCACTATTTCGACAAGTACGGCGGAAACATGGGCACGAGCGGCTGTGTATCGTTCATGTTCTCGTTAAAGGGTATAGTTGTAATTGACAACGAGGACGGCGACATCGCCGAGGACAAGGCTATGGAGGACATTCTTGAGGCAGGCGGCGACGACTTCTCGTTTGAGGACGGCTGCATTGAAATCACAACCGAGCCCTCCGCAGTTGACGAGGTTGCGTCCTCACTTCGTGAAAAGGGCTACAACGTGGTTTCAGCAGAGGCAGAGCAGGTCCCCTCTACATATACAACTCTTACCGACGAGGACCACATCAAGAAGATGACATTACTCCTCGAAACGCTGGACGATAACGACGATGTCCAGAACGTTTGGCATAACTGGGAGGAATAATCCCCCTATACAGATTAAACCCCGCTTTTCGGCGGGGTTTGTTTTATAAGATAATGCGGTTACTCTCACGTTGAGAACAACCGCATTTTATTATTTATTTCTTCTCATATGTTACTTCAAGTCCTTCATCGGGGTGATACTTCCATGACACTTTGTATTTGTCATTTTCCTCACTCTGACGCCCCATCAAAGCATTTGTTTCCAGCATTTCATAATAAAGCGAACCATTGAATCCTAACTCTTTATTTGCGTGTTTTATTGCTTTTAATGCTTTATCTTGTGTATCAGAGCTCAAAAGAGCC
>JAZNLN010000205.1:0-11053 GCA_045579125.1 Ruminiclostridium sp. | reverse complement strand
TTGATTTGTCCACAGCGTATTTGTTGAGAAAAACTTAACCAAAGTGAGAACTTTTTTATCATAATTTCTTTGCTTTGGAAATATTGCCACGAGCATTCTGCACCTTAATCAGATTCCCCACATAATTCCCCCGACAATTCTTTCGCAACAAAAAAACGCCACGCTAAAGGGAGCCCCTTTGGGCAGTTCCCGCCTTTTATAAGAAACAGCTAACCCCGCAGTTGCAAAACGGCGGGGTTAAAAACTTCTATATGGCGGACGCACCAAGGCGAGCCGCCTTGGGCAATTCCGACGCACGCTGAACATGTGCTGTTTTGCACTTTGTTTGTGCATCGGGGTCAAAACTGCCTTATGGCGCCCACACTAAAACGTGGCGTTTTTTATAAAAGCAAGTAGGAATGCTGCACGCATATCAGAAATCTGCGTTGTTGAGAATTGCGCCCGAAGCGCCGCCCGAAACAAGCGCCGCATAGCGTTTAAGGTAGCCCGAAAGCTCCTTTTTCTTCGGCACAAAGCACTTCATTCTCTCGGCGAGAACTGCCTCGTCGACTTTCAGCTCAATGGCGTTTTCGGGGATGTTGATGCTGATAATATCGCCCTCCTCAACAACGCCGATAACCCCGCCCGATGCCGCCTCGGGTGTGATATGTCCGACGCAGGCGCCTCTTGTTGCGCCGCTGAATCGGCCGTCCGTGATAAGAGCCACGCTGTTTCCCAGTCCCATTCCCATAATTGCGGAGGTAGGATTCAGCATTTCACGCATGCCGGGGCCGCCTTTCGGACCCTCGTAGCGGATAACCACTACATCTCCCGGCTTTATTCTGCCCGCATTTATAGCCGCCTGTGCGTCCTCCTCGCAGTCAAATACCCTTGCGGGACCCTCGTGCACAAGCATTTCGGGAAGCACTGCGGAACGCTTTACCACGCTGCCCTCGGGAGCGAGATTTCCCTTGAGGACGGCAATTCCGCCTGTTTCGCTGTATGGATTATCGACGGGACGAATGACATCGGGATTGAGATTTACACAGCCGTCGATATTTTCGCCTACCGTTCTGCCTGTCACCGTCATGCAGTCGGTATTGAGCAAGCCCTTTTTGTTCAGCTCGTTCATTACGGCGTATACGCCGCCCGCCTCGTCAAGGTCCTCCATATAAGTTCTTCCCGCAGGTGCAAGATGGCACAAATTCGGGGTCTTCCTGCTGATTTCGTTAGCGATGTCAAGATTCAGTTCAATTCCGCACTCATGAGCAATAGCGGGGAGATGGAGCATGCTGTTGGTTGAACAGCCCAGAGCCATATCGACGGTCAGAGCGTTCATAAAAGCGTCCTTCGTCATTATATCACGGGGAAGAATATTCTTGCGCACCATATCCATCACCGCCATTCCCGCATGCTTTGCAAGTTCTGTTCTCGCAGAATAAACGGCGGGGACAGTGCCGTTGCCACGCAGTCCCATACCAAGCACTTCCGTGAGGCAGTTCATGGAGTTTGCGGTATACATACCCGAGCAGGAGCCGCATGTGGGACAGGTCCTGCATTCGTATTCATGCAGCTTTTCCTCGGACAGTTTTCCCGCATTGTAAGCGCCCACTGCCTCAAACATACTTGACAGGCTTGTTTTTCTGCCTTCTACTCTGCCCGCAAGCATGGGGCCGCCGCTCACGACTACGGTCGGTATATTGACTCTTGCCGCCGCCATTAAAAGCCCCGGCACGTTCTTGTCGCAGTTCGGCACCATTACAAGTCCGTCAAAGCCGTGAGCAAGAGCCATAGCCTCGGTAGAATCAGCGATAAGGTCACGGGTTACGAGGGAATATTTCATCCCCCTGTGGCCCATTGCGATACCGTCGCATACGGCTATTGCAGGGAACACTATGGGCGTGCCGCCCGCCATAGCTACTCCGAGCTTTACGGCGTCGGTAATTTTGTCAAGATTCAGATGCCCCGGTACAATTTCGTTATACGAGCTGACAATGCCTATAAGCGGTCTTGACTGCTCCTCGTCCGTCAGCCCGAGAGCGTGGAACAGACTGCGGTGCGGCGCATTCTGTACGCCGTCTACTACGTTTTCCTTTGACATAATTTACTCCAATCAGTTGTTGATAAGCTTATCTTCGTCGCTCCAGCTGTAAAGCCTGCGGATGTCTGCGCCGACGATTTCGCTTGAATGTTCGCCTGCGGCCTTTCGCAGTGCGTTAAATCTCTTCTGCGAGCCGTCTTTCATTTCGGCAAGGAATTCCTTTGCGAACGAACCGTCCTGAATATTTTTCAGCACCTGCTTCATGGTGTTTCTTGTTTCTTCCGTGATGATTTTCGGACCTGTGATGTAATCGCCGTATTCGGCTGTGTTTGAGATTGAATATCTCATTCCCGCAAAGCCGCTTTGATAAATAAGGTCTACGATAAGCTTCATTTCGTGTATGCATTCAAAGTAAGCGTTTCTCGGGTCGTATCCCGCCTCTACAAGGGTTTCGTAGCCCGCCTGCATTAAGGCGCACACGCCGCCGCAGAGCACAGCCTGCTCGCCGAACAGGTCGGTTTCCGTTTCGGTGCGGAAATTCGTTTCGAGCACGCCCGCCCTTGCGCCGCCAATACCGAGTGCATAGGCGAGACCGATTTCGAGTGCGTCACCTGTTGCGTCCTGTTCAACGGCGATAAGGCAGGGAACGCCCTTGCCCGCCAGATATTCGGATCGAACGGTGTGCCCGGGTCCTTTGGGCGCAATCATAATTACATTTACGTCTGCGGGAGGCTTGATACAGCCGTAGTGGATATTAAAGCCGTGAGCAAAGGCAAGGGTCTTGCCCTTTGAAAGGTTAGGCTCAATGCTTTCCGAATAAAGCGCCGCCTGTTTTTCGTCGTTAATAAGAATCATGATTATGTCGGCGGCTTTTGCGGCTTCTGCGGAGGTCATAACTCTGAGTCCCTGCGCCTCTGCCTTTGCACGGCTCGGAGAGCCCTCGTAAAGACCTACGACTACGTTTACGCCGCTGTCCTTGAGGTTGAGAGCGTGAGCGTGACCCTGTGAGCCGTAGCCGATAACGGCTACCGTCTTGCCGTCAAGTTTCTGAAGATTGCAGTCCTGCTGATAAAAAATTCTGTTCATGATAATACCTCTTTCTGTTATTATAAATTTATTGTCTGGCGTATTGTTGTGCTGCTTTTTTCAAGCATTGCCGTTCCTGTGCGGCAGATTTCGAGGATTTTGTAATCCCTCATAATATCTATGAAATCGTCCACTCGTCTTGAAACGTCTGCGAGCCGCAGGGTAACGTAATCCTTTGAGTAATCGACCGTCGATGCGTCGAATGCGTCGGAGGCGGCCCGTATCTCGTCCCTTGTTGCGGGGTCGTTCTGCATCTTTATAAGAAGCAGCTCGCAGTTTATGGAATTGTCGCTTGTGAACTCCTTTATGGAGCAGACGTCGGGAAGCTTATACAGCTGATTTACAAGCTGCTGCTTGAACATTTCCTCGCCGTCAAAGGTGACGGTAATGCGGGAAAGTCCGCTTGATTCCGTTTCGCTTACCGAAAGTGCGCTTATATTGAACTGCCGTCTTCGGAACATGCTTGTAACCCGGTTTAATACGCCAAATTTATTGCGTACGAGAACGGCTATTGTGTATTTGTTCATGCTATGCACCTGCCTTTACAATAATATCGTCCATACTTCCGCCCGGCGGCAGCATGGGCAGGACAAATTCGTCCTTGTCAATTTTACAGTCTATAACATACGGACCGCTGCGGCTGAACGCTCTTTCAAGCGCCATATCCAGCTCCTCGGGAGTAGCTGCGGTTTCGCCGTCGGCACCGAAAGCCCGTGCAAGGGCGGGGAAGTCTGTACTGCGGTTTAGTATGCTGTTTGAATAATGCTTGTCGTAGAATAAGGTCTGCCATTGTCTTACCATTCCGAGCACGCCGTTGTTCATAATCAGAATTACAATCGGAATGTTGCAAGTGACGGCGGTGGCAAGCTCGTTGAGACACATTCCGAAGCTGCCGTCGCCTGTGACGAGGACGCTGCGCTCGCCTGTGCCGTACGCTGCGCCTATTGCCGCACCAAGACCGAAGCCCATAGTGCCCAGACCTCCGCTTGAAACAAATCTGCGGGGAGATTTGAAAACGAGATTTTGTGCGGACCACATCTGATGCTGACCTACGTCGGTTGCAACAGCGGTATTTTCTCCGAGATACTTATTGAGCGTAATAATTGCCCGCCTCGGAGTCAGGCTGTCCCTGCCGTCAAGCGTTTTTTCTTCTTCCTTTCTGAAAGCGGACACCATGTCCTGCCATTTCTTTTTCTTACTCTTTTTAACCAGCGGAAGAAGCTTTCGGAGCGTAAGCTTTACGTCGCCTCGCAGACCGCATACCGCAGTTACGGTTTTGGAGAGCTCCGAGCCGTCCACGTCGATATGTATGATTTTTGCGGCCGTCGCAAACTTGGAGCGGTTGCCCGTAACACGGTCGTTGAAACGGACGCCGAGGGAAATAATAAGGTCGGCGTTATGCATGGACATTGACGACGCATAATGACCGTGCATTCCCTGCATTCCGAGATAGCGGGGGTGGTCGGTCGGAATTGCCGACAGACCCATCATTGAGCTGCCGACAGCGGCGTCGATTTTTTCCGCAAGCTCCAGCATTTCGTCCTGCGCTTCGGCGGAAATAAGGCCGCCGCCGAAATATATATACGGACGCTTTGCGGAGTTTATAATTTCTGCCGCCTCCTCAATTCTACTGTCCTTTGCCGCACTTGGCTGTTCGGGTACAGCGGGAGGGGCGGGCGTGTAGTCGCATTCGGCAATCTGCACATCCTTGGGCACGTCGATAAGTATTGGCCCGGGTCTGCCCGATTTCGCCAGCGCAAACGCCTCCCGTATCGTATCTGCAAGCTGTTCAACCGAGCCCACGAAATAATTGTGCTTTGTTATCGGGAGCGTAACGCCCGTGATGTCGATCTCCTGAAAGCTGTCCGAGCCTATCTGCGACGTAGGAACGTTTCCGCATATGGCAACCAGCGGAATAGAATCAAGGTAAGCGGTAGCGATTCCTGTTACGAGATTTGTCGCACCCGGACCCGATGTTGAAATGACCACGCCAACCTTGCCCGTAGTTCTTGCGTAGCCGTCAGCGGCGTGCGCCGCCCCCTGCTCGTGAGCGGTCAGAATATGGGTTATTTTGTCCTGATGGGTGTAAAGGCTGTCGTATACGTTGAGTATCTGCCCTCCGGGATAACCGAAAACCGTGTCGCAGCCTTGCTCTATCAGCGTTTTTACAAGTATATCCGAGCCCGAAAGAATCATGACGTGCCCTCCTTTTCCGCAACAACCTCAACCTCAACAAGAGCGCCCTTCGGGAGCGACTTTACCGCCACACAGGAACGTGCGGGTTTTTCGGTGAAATACTGTGCGTACACTTCGTTGAAAGCGGCAAAATCGTCCATGTCGGCAAGAAAGCATACCGTTTTTACAGCGCTTTCAAGAGAGCCGCCCGCCGCCGCCAGCACAGCCTCCAGATTTTTGCAGACACGGTGAGTCTGCTCAGTTATGCCGCCGCTTTCGAGGACGCCTGTATCGGGGTTAAGAGGAATCTGACCCGATGTGAAAATAAGATTTCCCGTGCATACGGCCTGTGAATAAGGACCGATTGCCGACGGCGCATTTTTTGTGTGAACCTTGCTGCTCATAATTTTTCTCCTTTCGGTTTAGACTATTTTGAATTTTTCGTCACGGAGAGTTTTTGTTATCAGGTTGACATGCCTGAAATCTCTCGTTTCCATTTCAATCCGCAGGAAACAGCCGTTGACGCTTTTGGTGTTGCCTTTTTCGTAGTGCACGCCCGTTACATTTCCGCCGCAGTCGGCAATAATGCGGGATATTTCCTTCAGCTGCCCGGGCTTGTCAATTAGCTCAATCAGAAGGCTTGAGGAACGCCCCGAATTTCTGAGTCCTCTGTCGATTACACGGGAAAGACTTGTCACGTCGATATTTCCGCCCGATACAATCGCCGCTGCACGCTTGCCTCTGAGGTCGAACTTTCCCGACATTACCGCCGCCACGGCCGCCGCACCTGCACCCTCCGCAATCATTTTCTGTTTTTCGATAAGTGCAAGTATTGCGCTTGATACCTCGTCGTCCGTTACGAGTGCGATTTCGTCAACGTACTCGCTTACAAGTCCGTATGTGTTTTCGCCCGGTTTTTTTACCGCAATTCCGTCCGCAATGGTGGAAACCGACGGCAGGCACTCAATTCCGCCGTTCTTTACGGAATTATACATGCTCGGAGCGCCTGCGGCCTGAACGCCGTATATTTTTATGGAGGGCCTGATTTGCTTTGCCGTGTAGGCAATGCCCGAAATAAGACCTCCGCCGCCGACGGGAACGATAATTGCGTCGATGTTGTCAAGCTCGTTCAGTATTTCGAGAGCGATGGTGCCCTGACCGGCGATGACATTTTCGTCGTCGAACGGGTGGACAAAGGTATAACCCTCGCTGTCCCTGAGTTCGAGCGCTTTCTGATATGCGTCGTCGTAACAGCCTTCAACCAGGCAAACGTCTGCGCCGTAGCCCTTTGTGGCCTCTACCTTTGAAATCGGCGCACTGTCGGGGAGGCAGATAAGCGATTTAATTCCGTTTTTTGTCGCCGCAAGCGCAACTCCCTGTGCGTGATTTCCCGCCGAGCAGGCGATTACTCCTTTTTCCTTTTCCTCGTCGGACAGCATAGCGATTTTATACGCCGAGCCTCTGACCTTGAACGAGCCCGTTATCTGTAAATTTTCGGGTTTCAGGAACAGCTCGCAGTCTGGGGCCAGTCCGTAGGCTCTTACCAGATTTGTTTCTCTTATAATGCTTTTAAGAACAGTCTGAGCATTAAAGACCTTGTCAAGTGACAGCATTTTTATTCCGCCTTTCGTATGTTTTTCCGCCTTGAGGCAAAACAAAAACCCGCCTCAAAGCATTTATTGCTTTGAGACGGGTGTATATTACTATATCACTCGCGGTACCACTCAAATTGCGGATACAATAATCCGCCACCTCTTCGAAGTCAGTCAACTTCTATGCACTTACGCAGCATTCTCGGGAAACGCCTACTGGGTGTAAGCCTTTGGGGTTTCCGGCTCGGAAGGGAGAGGCGTAAGGCTCTGTACGCCGATTTACACCAACCATCGGCTCTCTGCGGTACGGATTTCCTTAACCATTCTTCGTCATAGCTTTTGCTATTCAATTTTCTTTATTTTAGCACTGCAAACCGACAATGTCAAGAGGTTTGAGAAAAATTTTTAAAAAATTTTATTTCCGCTCGGCGATAACTGTCTTCGGCATGCGCCGCAATACGCTCACGCTCATTCCTCGGTCATGATTTTGTCGCTGAGCTTCAGGATGCGTTCAGCGTATTTTTCTTTGCGTGAGGCAAGAATATTGCTGTAAATCGGGTAGTTTACCAGCGTCATAAGCATACCTGCAATTCCTACAATTATTCCGGGGACCATTCCGTCGCCTATGCCGAGCTGTGCTCCGATGTCCGTCATAACAAGGCTCATGCCTGCGCCCATGATAATCGCTCCGATACTGCCGAATACATATCCGAATATGTTTGCGGGACGCTTTACCTCTGCGTCAAGCTCACGAAGAAGGTCAAGCTGATTCTGCTCGGTGCTCTTTTCCATGTACTGTGTACGGATTTTCTGTACGATAAATTCTCTGTCCTTAGTGTTCATAATGAAGCCTCCTTTTTGTACTTGCTTAACTTACAGCCTCATTATAACCGCACATTATTTACAAGATGTTTTCGAAATGTTTAAGAAATGTTAAAATAACATTTTTACCGACTTTTCTTTCTGCTTATTCTGTATTGCTTCGGAGTAATCCCCCTGCTACGCCTGAAGCTTTTTATCATGTGACTGCAGTCGGAGTAACCTGTTTCCTGCGCAATGTAATTCAAATCGAAATCGGTATACAAAAGCAGCTCCTCGACTTTGAAAAGCCGCATCTGCTCAATATATTCCTTACAGCTTTTTCCGTATATCTCAAGAAATTTTTTTGCAAAATAAGAATAGCTGATTGAGCATTTCTTCGCTATGTCCGCTACGGAAATCCCGTCGGACAGATTCTCGTCGATGTACTCGGTTATATTGTGTATATTATACCTGTCGTCCTCGGCGAAAACTTCTCCGTCAACGGAAAAGCCATGCGCCTGCCAGTGTCTTACAAGCTTTGTCAGCAGCTCGTACAGTCTGGCACGGACAACCATTCCGCATCCGTATTTTCCTTCGCTCATTTCCTGTATGCAGGCGGAAAAAATTTCACCTATGCCATCCTCTGCTATGTCCTCGGAGCGGAAAACAATGCTCATTCCCCGCTTTTCCGCCGTATGAAAAACACTGCGCAGCTTCGGCGTGTACGCCGAGGTCATTGTCAGGCAGTTTATGTCAAATTTGATTACGGCATATTTCAGCGGACAGTCATCAGCAGCATATATCCCGTGCACGGATTTGGGATTGAAAATTATCATATCTCCCTTGCTGAGGATATATTTATTCTCCCCTGAACGCATTTCCGCACAGCCGTCGGATATGTATACAAGCTCCATGAAATAGTGCCAGTGCATTTTGACGGGAAACGGCTGTACCTCGGGATTGTAGTAAAAACACTCTATCGGTGTATTAAGAACGTCGGATGATTCGAAAAGATAATTCATAATTCCTCCGAGAATAGATTTATACAATTTTTATACAGCATTATTATATCATATTTTTCCGAATAATGCTATAATTTTTACAAAATATTTCTGAAAGGAAAACAAATATGAATAATTTCAGCTTTTACAGCCCTACCGAATTTGTTTTCGGCAAAGGCATGGAAAACAACTGCGGAGCGCTTGTTAAAAAACACGGCGGCTCAAAAGTTCTTCTGCACTACGGCTCGGGCTCGGTAATAAAAACAGGACTGCTTGACAGAGTGAAAAAATCTCTTGACAGCGAGGGAGTTCCCTACTGCGAGCTCGGCGGCGTTGTTCCGAATCCCCGTGACACAAAGGTTTACGAGGGAATAGAGCTTTGCAGAAAGGAAAATATAGATTTTATACTTTCAGTAGGCGGCGGCTCGTGTATCGACAGCAGCAAGGCTATTGCGGCGGGCGTATGCTATGACGGAGATTTCTGGGATTTCTACCGTAAGACGGCAAAAATCGAAAAAGCTCTCCCGATAGGAACTGTCCTCACTATCGCAGCGGCAGGCAGCGAAGGCTCCGCCGACACAGTAATCACAAAGGAGGAGGGAATGGAAAAAAGAGGCGCAAGCTCGGACTGTCTGCGCCCGAAATTCTCCGTACTCAACCCCGAGCTTACGTTTACCCTGCCCGCATATCAGACGGCATGCGGACTTACGGATATAATGGCTCATGTTTTCGAACGCTATTTCACAACTACAAAAGAAGTCGAAATAACCGACCGTTTCTGCGAGGCAGTGCTCCTCACGATAATCAAGGAGGCTCCCCGTGTTATCGCCGACCCCGAGAATTACGACGCAAGAGCAAATATTATGTGGGCGGGAATGGTTGCTCACAATAACATCTGCGGCGTGGGAAGAAACCAGGACTGGAACAGCCACAACCTCGAACACGAGCTCTCGGGCCTTTACGACTGCGCTCACGGTGCGGGACTTGCGGTAATAATGCCCGCTTGGATGGAATATGTCGCAGATACCGACATAATGAGATTTGCACAGGCGGCAACAAGAGTCTGGGGCGTTCATATGGATTTTGAAAATCCGAAAAATACTGCAATGAAAGGAATTCAGGCGTTCCGCAGTTTCCTGCGCAGTATAGGCATGCCGATTAACTTTGCCGAGCTCGGAGCAAAGGAAGAAGATATACCCGTGCTGGTTGAAAAGCTGGGCATAGGCGACGGCGTAAGAGGCGGCTTCAGACAGCTTGACAGAAAAGACGTTGAAAACATATACAAGCTTGCGGCAAAAGCAGAGCTTTAAACCAAAGGAGGAAAAATGAAAGCGTTATTTATAGGCGGAACAGGTACGATAAGCATGGCAATAACCGAACAGCTTGCGGATAATCCGTCGTGGGAGCTTTATCTTTTAAACCGTGGCAGCAGGTCTGCCGAACTTCCCGGAAATGTCAGAGTAATAAACTGCGACATAAATAACGAGGAGGAAACGGAGAAAAAACTCGGCGATATGAAATTCGACGTCGTCTGTGATTTCATCGGTTTCGTTCCCTCGCAGCTCGAACGTGACTACCGCCTGTTCAGGAACAGGACATGTCAGTTCATGTATATAAGTTCCGCTTCCGCATATCAGAAGCCACCGAGCAGCTGCACAATAACCGAGGCGACTCCCCTCGCCAACCCTTACTGGGAATACTCACGCAACAAGATAGCGTGCGAGGAATATCTGATGAAAATGTACCGTGAAAACGGATTCCCGATTACGATTATACGCCCGAGCCACACCTACGACAAACGCTCCGTTCCTCTCGGAGTTCACGGCGACAAAGGCAGCTGGCAGGTTGTAAAGAGAATGCTTGACGGAAAGCCTGTCATAATACACGGCGACGGCACGTCGCTCTGGACTATGACTCACAACAGTGATTTTGCAAAAGCATTTATCGGGCTTATGGGAAATATTCACGCAATCGGAGAAAGCTATCAGATAACATCGGACGAAAGCGTGACATGGAATCAGATTTACAAAGCAATAGCGGACACGCTCGGAGTTGAGTTCAAGCCCTACTATGTGCCGTCGGATTTTCTGCACGCAGTGGGTCACTATGACTTTGCGGGCTCGCTTATCGGAGATAAGGCGAACTCTGTTATTTTCGACAACACAAAGCTCAAAAGAGCCGTGCCGGCGTTTACGGCGACCGTACGCTACGACGAAGGTATCAGAGAAACGATTGAATACGTCCTGTCGCACAAGGAATGTCAGATTGAGGACGACGAATTTGACAGCTGGTGCGACAATGTTATCAGCGCACTCGAAAATGCAAAAAAATCATTGCTTACTGACGAAAGGAACTGAATATGGTAAACGTAAAAGGAA
>JAZNLN010000204.1:0-2883 GCA_045579125.1 Ruminiclostridium sp. | reverse complement strand
AGCATAGCCGCCCACTTGTTGTCGTTTGCGGAGATAGATGTGCGGAGTGTGGTTGCAACCTTCTTGAAACCGAAACGGTCAGCAAGCTGCTTTGCAACGTCCTTGTAACCTTCGTGGTTTACTGTACCTGTTGTAACGTCTGTACCTGCGGACTTGATTCCGAATACGTCGCCTGCGTCTTCTTCGTTAGCGATGCACACGTCAACGTACTTGCAGAGCTCGCCCATTACTTCGCCTGCCTTTTCCTTGGACCACAGCTTGTTGCGGTAGTTAAGGTCGCAGCTTACTGTAATGCCCTTTGCCTTTGCAGCCTTGCAAGCTTCAAGGCAGATGTCTGCAACGTTGTCGCCGAGGGCGGGAGTGATACCTGTGAAGTGGAACCAGTCAGCTCCGTCAAAAATCTTATCCCAGTCGAAATCAGACTTGTCAGCAAGTGCGATTGCGGAATATGCTCTGTCGTATACAACCTTTGAGGGTCTCTGCGACGCACCCTTTTCAAGGTAGTAGATACCTACTCTGTCGCCGCCTCTTGTGATAAGGCTTGTGTCAACGCCGTACTTGCGGAGGGAGTTTACTGCGCACTGACCGATGTCGTGCTTAGGGAGCTTTGTAACGAACTTTGCGTCAAGTCCGTAGTTAGCGAGAGAAACCGCAACGTTTGCCTCGCCGCCGCCGAATGTAGCGCCGAAAGATTCAGCCTGTGTAAATCTGTAATAACCGCTCGGAGCAAGTCTTAACATAAGCTCGCCGAATGTAATAACACGTTTTGCCATTTTAAAATGACCGTCCTTCCTGATATTTCTGATTTATTTCTGAACAAGATGAACTGCGAATCCGCCGAACTCACCTTTTAAATATACTGCCTTGAGAGCGCCCTTTGCGTCACGCTTTTCGGTAGACTTATCGAATTCAAAGCCCTGCTTTTCCATGTGGTAAACCGCTCTGTCGATGTAGTTTGTTCCGATTGCGATATGACCGCATTCGCCGAGGTATTTTTCCTTCATAACTTCGATTGCGCCGCCTGCGAAGATTGAGCTGTTGCCTGTCTTCTTTGCGAAACCGAACATGTTTTCGAATGCGCCCGCTGTGCTGTCTGCGTCAGCTTCGTTCGCACAGTTGATTCCAACATGCTTGAGCTCAAAGCCGAGCATCTTCTGAACAGCCTCTTTTGTAAGAGCTGTGATTTTATCGAACTGACCTGCCGAAACCATGTCCTTGCTTACCATCCATGAGCCGCCGCAGGCAACGATTTTGCCGAAATTGAGATAATCAATAAGATTGTTTGCGTTGATTCCGCCCGTGGGCATGAACTTCATCTGTGTATACGGAGCCGCCATAGCCTTTATCATGGGAAGTCCGCCTGCCGCTTCTGCGGGGAAGAACTTTACAACCTCAAGGCCGAGCTCAATAGCCTGCTCGATGTCGCTGGGGTTAGCGCAGCCGGGAACAATGGGAATGTTCTTGCTTACGCAGTAGGCAACCGTCTTGGGGTTAAGACCCGGGCTTACGATGAACTTCGCTCCCGCAGCAACCGCTCTGTCAACCTGCTCGGTTGTAAGAACTGTACCTGCGCCTACGAGCATTTCGGGGAACTCGCTCGCCATAATGCGGATGCTTTCCTCTGCAGCCGCTGTTCTGAAAGTAACCTCCGCACAGGGAAGGCCGCCGTCGATAAGCGCCTTTGCGAGGGGCTTTGCGTCCTTTGCGTCGTCAAGCGCAATTACGGGAACAATACCAATCTTTGAGATTTCTTCAATTACTGCATTCATTGTCGTAATGCTTCCTTTCGTTTTCGGGAACTTCGTCCCGTGTTTATTTTAAAGCGTAACGCCCTTTTTGAAAATAGCCATGTCGTGATAGCCTGCAAGCTCGCTCTTGACCTTCTTGCCCGAAGCAACCTCGATAACAAGCCTGAACAGGAGCTCGGCAAGGTCGTCTATCGTCTTGTCCTCTGCGATAGGGCCTGCGTCGAAGTCAATCCAGTTTTCCTTCTGCTCCGCAAGGGGAGAGTTGCTTGCTATCTTTATCGTGGGAACAGGAGATGCGAACGGTGTGCCTCTGCCTGTCGTGAACAGTACAACGTGCGAGCCTGACGCTGCAAGCGCCGTGGAGGCGACGAGGTCATTTCCCGGTGCGCAGAGAAGATTAAGACCCTTTTCGCACACTCTGTCGCCGTATCCGAGAACGTCCGTTACCTGGCTCGTACCCGATTTCTGCGTGCAGCCGAGCGCCTTGTCCTCAAGCGTCGAAATACCGCCGTCCTTGTTT
Source organism: Ruminiclostridium sp. (assembly GCA_045579125.1). Lineage (GTDB taxonomy): Bacteria > Bacillota > Clostridia > Oscillospirales > Ruminococcaceae > Ruminiclostridium_E. The sequence goes on along the minus strand of JAZNLN010000204.1, from coordinate 615 downwards.
CCGGGCGAGGGGTTTTCATATATCGGCTGGCCTGCGCTTTCGAAATACTGCTTGAAACCGTTTATCATCTCAACCGTCTTACCGAATACCTCTTCGTTCTTGGCACGGTTCATAAGTATCGTTTCCGCTCCGAACATTTCGGGAACCTCCGTGAGGATTGTCGTTCCGCCCTGTTCGATAAGCTTGTCGGAGAAACGTCCTACGAGGGGGTTTGCCGTAATGCCCGAAAGTCCGTCCGAGCCGCCACATTTAAGACCTACTATCAGCTTATCTGCCGATACCTTTGTACGCTTGAATGTAGCCGCATATTCAACCAGCTGGCGTACAAGCTCAACGCCCTCTTCGATTTCGTCCTTCGAATCCTGACATTTCAGGAATTTGACTCTGTTTTCGTTGTATTCGCCGATGTATTCCTTGAGAACGTCTATTCCGCTGTTTTCACAGCCGAGCCCAACCACGAGCACTGCGCCTGCGTTGGAGTGATTAACAAGGTCGGCGAGAATTTTTCTCGTATTTTCCTGGTCGTCGCCGAGCTGTGAGCAGCCGTAGGGATGAGGGAAAGCGATTACGCCGTCAACCGATGTGTTTGCCGCAAATGCTTCGCTCTTTTTTTCG
>JAZNLN010000203.1:0-19189 GCA_045579125.1 Ruminiclostridium sp. | reverse complement strand
TCATTAAACGTTGCGTTTCCTTTATTAACAACAAATCCGCTGTGTTTTGTGCTTACCTCTGCGTCACCACAGGAAAAACCCTTTAAACCGCCTGCGTCAATAAGCCGAGCGGCAAAATCTCCTTCGGGACGTTTAAATGTACTGCCTGCACTTGCATACTCCAGCGGCTGACTTTTGCGACGCTTATCCATAAGCTCATTCATTTTTTTTGATATTTCTTCGGCGTTTCCCTTTTTAAGCCTGATTACAACTGAAAGAACGATATAATCCTTTTTCAGAAAAATGCTATCCCTGTATGACAGCATCATATCATCATGTCCGATACTGACAATATTTCCGTTTTCGTCAAGATAATCAGCGGAAACGACTATATCCTTCATTTCTCCGCCGTACGCTCCGGCGTTCATGCAGAGCGCCCCGCCGACAGTACCCGGTATACCGTGAGCAAACTCCATTCCTGTAAGAGAATTATCACGAGCCAGTGCCGCAATTTTCCGCAGCGATGCACCCGACTGACAAATCAACGTATCACCCTCAACCTTTATATCAGAATATTCGGAAGAGAGAATAATAACAACACCTTTCAGTCCTTTAGCGCTGACTAAAATATTACTGCCTTTGCCGAAGATGTAATAAGGAATTTTCTCCCTGCGGCAGGCATTTATTATTTCAGCCGCAGAGTCTGCAGAATTCGGCTTTACAAGTATATCGCAAGGTCCGCCGATACGAAACGTGGAATAATCCGACATTTTTTCGTTATATGAATATATTGAGCCGTTTTTATCGCACAATTCCGCTATTATATCCAGATTCAAAGCCAAACCTCCGTTATTTCAGTTTGTAAAGATATGCCGCACCAATAATACCCGCATCATTTCCGAGCTTTGCAATAGCGAGTTTAGGCGATTTTTCGGGGTCAATGCAGTAGCTTTCCTTTTCAATGATTTTCTCGAGAGGAACCGTAAGATTTTCCCCTTCCTTGCATATTCCGCCGCCAATAAGAAGCATTTCCGGCTGGAAAATATTTATAACATTCGCAAGACCGCATCCGAGATAGTTAATGTACTCGTCAACAACAGCCTTAGCAGTTTCATCATTTACTCTCATACCGTCGAATGCAGTTTTTCCGTCGACATTATCAATATTACCGTCTGCAATTTCCCACATTTTTGACGATTTATTCTTTTCCATAGCTGCTTTTGTCGCCTTGATAAGAGCCGTTGCGGACGAATATGCCTCAAAGCAGCCTTTTCTTCCGCATGAGCACTGTCTGCCGCCGAATTCAATTACAGTATGACCGAGCTCTGCACCGCAGAAATTAAAGCCTGTGTATATTTTTCCATCGATTATGATTCCGCCGCCGACGCCTGTTCCGAGAGTGATAACAACAACATTCTCGTATCCTTTTCCTGCGCCGTTTATTACTTCTCCGTATGCGGCAGCATTTGCGTCGTTTTCAACAAAAATTTCCTTGCCAATCATTTCGCCAAGCATTTTTCCGAGCGGAAAATCCTTAAAACCAAGGTTATTGGAATAAAGAACAATACCTGTGTTTCTGTTTGCGGCACCGGGAGTACCTATTCCGACACTGTTTACTTCGTCAAGAGTAATTTTTGCATCCTCGCAGGCAAGCTTAACGCCCTCTGCGATACACGCAACAATTTCTTCCGCAGGACGAGGAAGATTTGTCTTTATGTTTGATTTACCGACGATATTGTAATTATCGTCAACAACTCCGACTTTGATATTAGTTCCGCCGAGATCAATTCCCACATTATACATATTATGTATCCTCCGTTTAAATAATACTTCTGAACACTGCCGATTTACTCAAAATCAGCAGCATTTTTAATTCTTGCTTTTCTTTCAAAGAGATATTTTTCGAATCTGTCAACATCAGCGTTAAGAATAAGCTCCTCGGGGAAATCTACTTCCTCGACAAGCTGTATTCCGGCTTCGAAATCTCCGACCCTTGACCAGAAATGAGCGTCGGAATTTATCGAAATAAACGCCCCGCTTTCTTTACAGCCGAGCAGTATTTTCTTGCATTGCTCGGAAGAATGGCCTCTTTTGAGGTGAGATGTATTCAGTTCGATTACTTTTCCCTGCTTAGCGCATTCGTCGCATACCCTTTTTATGTCGAAATCATATTCAAGAGTATCAGGATGGCCGATACAGTCGATATACGGATTACGAAGTACATTTATATATGCCGCCGTATGCTCTTTGGCTGTTGCAGGCAGACAACAGGGTCTGTGAAAAGACGCAACAATCCAGTCAAAAAGCTTGTACCAGTTTTTGTCATATGCGTCAACTGCTCCCTTGTAACTGATTATATTCAATTCGGTGCCTTTTAAAATATTAACTCCGAAAATCTGCTGCGGCAGTTCACGAAGATTCATAAAATGCCATTCATGCGGAGCGTCAGGCATGTCAAGACCGTGGTCGGTCATCGCAAGATAAGCCAAGCCTTTTTCCGACGCCGCTTTGGCATTTTCTGTTATTGTGCTGTATGCATGCGTGCATGCCAGGGTGTGAGTATGTAAATCTGCTATAAGTTTCATTTTAATCAGATATCGAATTTAGTTACGGTATCTGCTCCTTCCATATTGAGTCCGAGGCTGTCAAGAAGTTCCTGAGCAGCATTGTAGCCCATTTTCTTCTGTCTGTTGTTCATTGCGGCAACCTCAAGGATTACAGCAAGGTTACGACCGGGCTTAACAGGGATAGTCAGATAAGGAACCTTAACGCCAAGAATAGACATAAAGTGATTATCCATACCCATTCTGTCATAAACTTTTTCAGGATTCCACGGTTCAAGTTCAACAACAAGGTCAATTTTTTCAGTCACCTTAACTGCACCCATACCGAACAGCTGACGTACATTGATTATACCGATACCTCTGAGTTCAAGGAAGTGACGTATGTTATCGGGAGAACTGCCGACAAGTGTAATATTTGAGGTTTTTCTGATTTCAACAGCATCATCCGCAACAAGACGATGTCCTCTCTTTACAAGCTCGATAGCTGTTTCGCTTTTACCAACGCCGCTGTCGCCGAGAATAAGCATACCTTCGCCGTATACTTCAATAAGCACGCCATGTCTTGTAATTCTTGGAGCAAGCTTGAGACCGAGAAAAGCGATAAGCTTTGCCATAAATGTAGATGTGCTCTCCTTGCTTCTTAAAACAGGAACGCAGTACTGTTCTGCAAATTCAAGCATTTCGGGATAAGGCTCAAGTTCTCTTGTGATAACAAAAGCGCAGGGTTTTCTTGAAAAAAGGTCTTCAAGTGCCTTACGTCGTGTTTCGTCGTCGTAACGTTCAAGGAATGCGTACTCTGATTTACCCATAATCTGAATGCGTGAGCCGTCAAAATACTCATAGAATCCTGCAAGCTGCAAGCCGGGACGGTTAACGTCAACGTTTGTAACGGTGATTTCTTCCGTAGCAATAGGCGTATAAAGCACCTCAAGTTCATATTCTTTTATAATGCTGTCAAGCTGAACAAAAAATTCCTGTGGCATAGTCTGTTCCTTTCTGTTAACTGATTAAGGCATATCTGCCCAAGTATATTCATTATACTACATCCGTAAGTTTTTTTCAATACCTTATAATTATTTTTTTATCTTGCAAATGCAAAAGCAATCGTGTATAATTAAAATCAGGAAAAAAATAAAGAAAGGCACTCTACAAATGAAAAAAATACTATCTTTTGTTATTTCAGCCGCAGCACTACTGTCGCTTTCATCATGCGGAGGCAATAACACAACCGAAAATACAACCGCACAGACATCCTCAAGCAATATGGAACTCAGCCCTCCCGTAGTTCTTGACAATAACGGCGATATTGACATGACAACTGCGCTTGCCTACAAAACTGACATCGACGCATTTTTATCATCCATGGAGGCAAAGGAAATAAATCCCAAGGACACAGTTTCGGATAACACAAACGCCGAAACACAGGCACTTTTTGATTATTTCCTTTCAGTATACGGAAGGCAGACACTTTCGGGACAGCAGATGTTCGCCTCTCAGCAGCAGGAAGATCTGCTGTATTACGATTATACAGGAACTCTTCCTGCAATAAAAGGTTTTGATCTTATTTTTACAACGGGCGAAAACCGAAGCACTCAGCAGGTTGATATGGCAATTGACTGGCACACCAAATCCAACGGAATTGGTGCCATGTGCTGGCACTGGAACGTACCGAAAGACATAGACAATCCCGACGGAGGATATGCGTTCTATACCGAAGAAATAAGCAATTTCAGCCTGCAAAACGCAGTAACCGAGGGTACAAAGGAATATGAACAGATTATTCATGACATAGACCTCGTTGCTATACAGCTGAAAAGACTTGAATCGGCAGGTGTACCTGTACTCTGGAGGCCTCTGCACGAGGCCAGCGGAGCGTGGTTCTGGTGGGGTCAGGTAAGCGTAGAAAGTGCAAAACAGCAGAATTACCAAAAACTCTGGTACATTCTCTATGACAGACTTGAAAATTATCATAAGCTTACAAATCTTATATGGGTATGGAACGGTCAAAGTCCGAGAACAACAGTAAATGCCAACACTTATGATATAGCAAGCATTGATATTTACCCCGAAAAAGTCGACCACTCCGCACAGAGCGCAAGCTATAAAAAAGTCGAAAAATGGTGCGAAGGAAATGGGAAAATGATTGCTCTTTCGGAATGCGGATATATCCCCGACATCAATGATATGATGACAGAAAAAGCAATGTGGCTGTATTACATGCCTTGGTACGGAAATTTCGTATTTAAAGGTACCTCGACAAATGCATTTGTAAATATTGACAGCATTCCATACATAAACGACGAAAAAATGACCGAGGAATTCCTCAAGGAAACAATGGCAAGCGAAAACGTAATAACGTGGGACGAACTCCCGAAATTTGATGGCACGGAAAATAACCAGCCTCAGCATATTGTAACCGCATATTTTAATTTCAAGGATTTGTCCAATACAACAAAAAAGGAGAATTAAAATGACAATAACTCTTACAAACGGCACTTCGTCGACAGTAATCGCAGAAAAAGGCGCAGAACTTAAAAGCTATATAAAATCTGACGGACGAGAGCTTATGTGGTGTGCCGACCCTAATTTCTGGGGCAAAACCTCCCCTGTTCTTTTTCCTATGATAGGAATGCTGAAGAATAATAAAACTATCATCAACGGGAAAGAATATACTATCGGGAAACATGGTTTTGCCAGAGATAACGACTTTATAAGCGAAAAAATATCCGAAAACTGCGCCGTATTTACATTCAAAAGCAACAAAGAAACCCTTGAAATATTCCCATTTGAATTTGTTTTTAAAATGATATATACGCTTTATGCCGAAAAACTTGAGGTTTCATATGAAGTGACAAATAAAAGCGATACAGATATGCCGTTCTGTATCGGCGCACATCCCGCATTCTCCTGCGGCGATCTTAATAACAGCAGACTTGTTTTCGAAAACAAAGAAAATGTAAACAGCCCGATTATGAATCTCGAAACAAGAATGTGGGGCGACAGCAACAGAATAACAAGGCTCGAAAAATCCGATACTTATAATCTTGATTACCGTCTTTTCGATAATGACTGCGTTTACTTTGACAGTATAACCTCCAAAAGCGTGCAGCTCATTGACGGAAACAACAACACGGTTAAGGTAAGCTGGGAGGGATTTACCACACTCGGCGTCTGGACACCCGCAGGAATGAATGCAAAATTTGTATGCATCGAACCGTGGTGCGGCTGTGATGATTACGACACAGATAATGGCATTTTTGCCGACAAACGTGGAATACAGACAGCTAAACCAAACGAAACAAAAAATTATTTGATGACAATCGAATAAATACGTACCTAATTATTTTTTATATGAACAGAGGAAAATAATATGAAGTTTATTTTTTGTCCGAAGTGCGGAAAACGGCTTGAAATGCGCATAATCGGCGATGAGGGCGAAATCCCTTTCTGCGAAGAATGCAGCATCCCGTATTTTAATAATCCCGCTGTATGCGTAATATGTCTTGTAATTAACGAATACAATGAATTGGCGTTAATAAAACAAAACTATGTAGACGGCGGACAAAGATATATCTGCGTTGCGGGATATATCACCAACGGAGAAAAAGCCGAAGATGCTGCCGCAAGAGAAATATACGAGGAAATTGGCCAGAAAGCTGTTTCTGTTGAATATGTCGGCAGTTATCCGTACAATGCAAAAGAACAACTCATGCTTGGATATGCGGTAAAGGTGACAAAAACAGATTTCAGCTTTTCCGATGAAGTTGATAATGCCAAATGGTTCAGTTTTGCCGACGCCTGCCGTGAACTAAAAAAAGGCAGTATCATAAATCTGCTTATTGATGATTACGCCAAAATGAAAGGAATAAAGCTTGAAAACGCCTAAACCCGAAAAAATATTCCGTGTAAACTGCATTTTCCTTGTAATTTTCATAATAACAATAATCATAACCAATATTATTCCGAAATCATCATCTTCTGACAGATATGCAGATATTTCAGACCTCGGATATTCTGCAGATAACGAGTGGGCGTTATTTCTTATCAACCCTGAAAATCCCCTGCCCGAGGGATATCTGCCGGAACTGAAATCTATAAGCGGCAGCTTTCTTATGGATGCACGTTGTGCCTATTATGCATCTGTTATGATGGATGCTGCCGAAAAAGACGGAATCAAACTTATGGTTGCGTCTGCATACAGAAGCATGCAAAAACAACAGGAAAATCTCGAACAATACATTACAAGACTAATCAACAACGGATACAGCAAACATGAGGCAGAAAAGTTGGCCGCACTTGAAATTGCTCCTCCGGGCGCAAGCGAACACAACGCAGGACTTGCCGTAGATTTTCTTACAGAAGACTGGTGGCTCACACACAATGATGTAACTGCCGATTTTGACCAGACAAAAGAATACCGCTGGCTTGAAAGCAATTCGTGGAAATATGGCTTTATATTGCGCTATCCTAAAGATTCAACAGAAATTACCGGATTCGCATACGAACCATGGCATTACAGATTTGTCGGAATTTACCATGCGGAAAAAATTCATAAAATGGGCATTACCCTCGAAGAATACATAAAATGAAAGTAACATTTTCAGGAGCACATATGCGTATTTAAAACGCTATATGTGCTTTTGTACTTTTAAATAATTATATCTGCATAAAAAAATGAAGAATATATGTAAATTTTCGTCAAAATAATAATTGCAATTTATGTCGTAATTTTGTATAATAAAAGTATCATTTATAGAAAGCGAGAATTTAAGATGTACAACGATTTAATTGATTCAATCGGATTTCTCAGCAAGTACGACAGCGAAGTTGCCGAAGCTATGGGCAGCGAGCTGAAGCGCCAGAAGCGTAACCTTGAGCTTATCGCAAGCGAGAATATCGTTTCTCCTGCTGTTATGGCGGCAATGGGCAGCGTTCTGACAAACAAGTATGCCGAAGGTTATCCCGCAAAGAGATACTACGGCGGATGCGAATGCGTAGACGTTGTGGAAGAAATTGCTATTGAGCGTGCCAAGAAGCTTTTTGGCTGCAATTTTGCAAACGTTCAGCCTCATTCGGGCGCACAGGCAAACCTTGCGGTTTATTTTGCGCTACTCGAACCCGGCGATACAGTGCTCGGAATGAGCCTCGCACACGGCGGTCACCTCACTCATGGCTCACCTGTGAACATGTCGGGAAAATACTATAACTTTGTTTCTTACGGACTTGACGACGAAACAGGCGTTATCAATTATGATACCGTGCAGAAGCTTGCTGAAGAAAATAAGCCCAAGCTTATTGTTGCGGGAGCAAGCGCTTATCCTCGTGCTATTGATTTCGCAAAGCTTTCTGAAATCGCTAAAAGCGTCGGGGCTTACCTTATGGTCGATATGGCTCATATCGCAGGTCTTGTTGCCGCAGGTCAGCATATGTCCCCTGTTCCCTATGCCGATGTTGTCACCACCACTACTCACAAAACACTCAGAGGACCCAGAGGCGGCATGATATTAACAAACGACGAAGAACTTGCCAAGAAATTCAATAAGGCTATCTTCCCCGGAACACAGGGCGGTCCCCTCATGCACGTTATCGCAGGTAAGGCAGTATGCTTTGCAGAAGCATTAAAACCTGAGTTCAAGACATATGGCGCACAGATTGTTAAGAATGCGTCTGTTCTTGCGAACTCACTTCTCGAAAAAGGCTTTAACCTTGTTTCGGGCGGCACAGACAATCATCTCATGCTCGTAGACCTTCAGCCTTTCGGAATTACAGGCAAGGAACTCGAAAAGAAACTTGATGAAGTTTACATTACCGTCAACAAAAACGCAATTCCCAACGATCCCCAGAGTCCTTTCATTACAAGCGGCGTAAGAATAGGCACTCCTGCTGTTACAACAAGAGGTCTTGTTGAAGAAGACATGAAGGAAATTGCAGAATGTATTTACCTTACTGCCAAGGACTTCGATAACAACAAGGATAAAATCAGAGATATGGTTAGTGCTATTTGTGCTAAATATCCCTTATATGAATAAAAAATAACCCTTGTAAAACAGAAAGGAAAACAGCAATGACAAAAAAAGCAAGTCAGATTGTATTAAACACCAACAGCGTTGTTGCACCCCTCGGTCTTATTGCAATGAACGGAACGCAGGAGCTTGCGAACAAAATTGATGGTTATATTACAAAATGGTCCAACGAAAGCGGTATAGCTGCCGATTCGTTCCTTGTAAAAACAGAGTGTCCGAGATTTTCCTCGGGTGACGGCAAGGGCTTGATCAGAAGCTCTATCAGAGGCGATGATATTTATATCATCGTTGATGTAGGAAATTACAGCTGCAAATATAAGCTGTTTGACACAGAAAACTCTATGTCCCCCGACGACCATTTCCAGGATCTTAAGCGTATAATCCAGGCTATGAGCGGCAAGGCGCACAGAATAAACGTTATTATGCCCATTCTTTACGGCGGCAGACAGCACAGACGTAATTACAGAGAATCTCTCGACTGTGCGGTTGCACTTCAGGAGCTTCAGGCAATGGGTGTAAAAAACATAATCACATTCGACGCTCACGACCCTCGTGTATGCAACTCGATTCCTTTAATGGGCTTTGATAACATTATCCCCTCTTATCAGGTTTTAAAAGCAATGTTCAGAGAAATAGACAGCCTTAACATCGATACAAAGCATTTTATGGTTGTCAGCCCTGATGAAGGCGCTATGAGCAGAAACATGTATTATGCCTCTGTTCTCGGTGTTGACCTTGGAATGTTCTACAAGAGAAGAGATTATTCCAGAATCATCAACGGCCGCAACCCCATCGTAGCGCACGAATATCTCGGTAATTCCGTTGAAGGAAAGGATGTATTCATTTCCGACGACATCATTTCTTCGGGTGAATCCATGCTCGATATTGCTATTGAGCTTAAAAAGAGAAAAGCAAAGCGCATTATCGCATACGCAACTTACCCCATCTTTACCAACGGTCTCCAGAAGTTTGACGATGCCTTTGAAAACGGACTTATCGACTATGTATTCGGAACAAACCTTACATACAGAACGCCCGAGCTTCTTAAACGTGAATGGTTCAAGGAAGTTGACGTATCGAAATATATCGCATATCTTATTCTTTCGCTCAATCACGACGTATCAACAAGCAAGGTAATCGACCCGCACTACAAAATTAAGTCATTGCTTGAACAGTACGGCGTAAAAAGCGCTGAACTTATGTAATAAAATTTAATAAACAGAATAGTATCAGGCACAATATGTGTCTGATACTATTTCATAAATAATGTGTATATTTGCCTTTATTACAGGCGCAAGGAGAAAATATGAAGAAAAAAATAATTGCGGGCCTGATGGCCGCTCTCGTCTTTTCTGTTTCAGGCTGCTCGGGAGCAATAACATCGGATGCAAGCAATGTATCAGACCCAACTTCAACACAATCCGCCGAATATAACGGATATAAGACAGGAACAGTAGAAAACCAGACGTACACCAATAAGGACTACGGCTTTTCTGTTACATTACCCGATAACTATACTTTATACGATTACGAAAAATTCGGTGAAAGAATAAAAAAACGCAACAATCTCACCGACGAAGAATATACGAAGCAGGTTGTAAATTACGAACGTGATTTCGTTTATCTGTTCTCCGCATATGATGAAACAAGCGGCGTAGAAAACTCGGGAACAATCTTCGAAATAACACTGCAAAGCTACACAAGCTGCCAGACGAACAATCTTGAGCAATATGCGAACAAAACAGCAGAAACATACAGCGGATTAGGCACAGATACCGTTAAATATACTGTTGCGCCTGCTGTCGCAGTTACATTCGGAAATAATGCCGCATACAGAATAGACTATCGCTCCGAATCCGAAGAAATTAAACAGAATGTTACACAGATTCTGTTTTGCGCAGATTCATATTTTGTTTCGGTCGCAATTTACAGTTCGACTGACAACGATGAAACATTTAAACAGAAACGTGATTTAATACTTGAATCAGTTAAGGAATGTTAAAAAAGGACAACAATATGCCTCTTGCAGATAAAATCAGACCAACTTCTCTTGATGAAGTGGTGGGTCAGAAACATCTCCTCGGAGAAGACAGACCGCTGCGCCGTATAATCGAAAGCGGAAAAATCCCGAATATGATTTTTTACGGCAATTCCGGAACGGGAAAAACAACCGTAGCAAATATTATAGCAAAATCAGCCGATATGCTTTTGTATAAGCTTAACGGCACATCTGCTTCAACTGCGGATATCAAGGAAATAATAGCAAACAGGAATACACTTGACGCAGTAAACGGGATTTTACTGTATCTTGATGAAATTCAGTACCTTAACAAAAAACAGCAGCAAAGCCTGCTTGAATATATAGAGAACGGCGATATTACTCTTATAGCATCCACAACCGAAAATCCGTTTTTTTATATTTTCAATGCAATACTCTCAAGAAGTACGGTCTTTGAATTCAAGCCCGTGGAACCCGAGGATATAAAACCCGCTGTCAGACGTGCTGTGAGTATTATCTCTGAAGAAGCCGGATGCAAATATGAAATCAGCGATGACGCAATAACAAGAATTTCATACGGCTGCGGCGGGGATGTCAGAAAAGCAATAAATACAATAGAATTATGCGCTTTATCATGCCGCAACAACACAATTACATTTGAGCTTGCTGATGAATTGACGCAAAAAAGCTCAATGAAATATGACCGTGACGGCGACCAGCACTACGATTTACTCTCTGCGTTTCAAAAATCAATCAGAGGCTCTGACGAAAATGCCGCACTGCATTATCTCGCAAGACTGATTTCCGCGGGCGATTTGCCTTCTATTTGCCGCAGACTTCTTGTTACTGCCGCAGAGGATATCGGACTTGCTTATCCTAATGCAATCGTAGTTGCCAAAGCTTGTGTAGACAGTGCGTTACAGCTCGGTTTTCCCGAGGCAAGAATACCGCTTGCAGAAGCAGTAATTATGCTGTGTACTTCCCCGAAATCAAACAGCGCAGAAAGCGCAATAGATAAAGCCCTTGCGGATGTAAACAACGGCCTTGTCGGAGATTTTCCCCGTCATCTTCAGAATAAACATTGTGACGGTGAGGGCGCTGCAGTAAAAGGGCAGCACTACAAATATCCGCATATGTATAAAAACCATTATGTTAAACAGCAATATCTCCCCGATTGTCTGAAAAACACTGTGTATTATGAATTCGGAGATAACAAAATGGAAAACGCTGCAAAGGAATACCGCAAAAAAATCCTTTCGGAAGCGGATAATTAAATAAAAACTGTTTCAATGGACTTATTGGCCTTATCGGTCGAATAAGTCCATTTTTCTATATTACCGCTTTCAATAAAATATTTAGGTCTTATTTTTCTGCACTCTGAATAGGATTTGTCAACGATAACGAGCTTTATTTTCATTTTTTCGGGAATGATTGATTTAATATAAACTCCGACGTTGTCGCCTACCGATATTCCATCCCGAAGCTCTGCCAATCCGGCAAGATTAGGCGTAAGTTCAATAAATATACCATAACTTTCAACAGAACGTACTACACCGGATACTGTCTGTCCTACTTCAAAACAAGCAGCATTTTCTTCCCACGTCCCCATTAACTCCTTGTGAGACAGAGTGATACGGTTTTCATCTATACTCCTTACAACGGCAGGAACAATCTCGCCGACAGCAAATCTGTCTGACGGGTGTGAAATACGGGATACCGAAATCGAATCAATCGGGATAAGCGAGGGTATTCCACAGCCAATGTCAGTAAAAGCGCCGAACTGCTCTAAATGTGTAATGCGTGTCTTAATTATATCCCCCGCACACAAGTATGAAACAAAATTTACGACACACTCCTCCTGAGCGGCTCGTCTTGATAGAATAATGTGCGACCCTTGCGCCGCTCCAAGGCTATGAACCTTAAAACACACGGGTTTATTTACCCTTGAGATAAGAGCTATATCTCTTGTTCTACCGCTTTCTATTCCCAAAGCACCTTCGTTCTTTGGTATTACACCTTTTCCTATACCCAAATCGACAATCAAATTATGATTGCTGTCACACATAATACAAGGCGCCTCAAGAATAATATTGTTTTCGTACGCCTCATTGAGTTTCTTTCGTGAAGAAAGAAACAATGAATTTTCGCCTTTTTTTATCAGCTCGCCTTCAGGAAAGTATTCTGTCATTTTATTCCTGTCCTTTCTTTTTATACAAACGCTTCAGCGTCTTTGTAATTACTATGAACAATGAAATAAAATTAGACCAAAAAAATAAAAGCTCTTGCAAAATTACACTGCAAAAGCTTTTATTTATATTGTTATTCAGTAATCGTGATATGCGTTTTCTTGAATTCATTGTGCTCAAAAGCCATTTCAACCCTATTCAGTATTACCTTTTTATAATATGGTTTGGGAAGAAAACCTATTGCGCCAAGTTCAAGAGCACGACTTTCGCCGGTCGGAGTATATTCAGATGTAATCAGGACCGAAATATCCGAAAAATCAGGATTCTCGTTAAATAACGACATAAATCTGAATCCATCCATAACAGGCATCATTAAATCAAGCAAAACAACCGAAATTTTACCCGGATTATTTACAAGGTAATTATATGCTTCCTCACCGTTTCCTACCGCCTTAACAAAGTAATACGGCTCAAGAGCTTCTTTTAAAATATCTCTGTTAAGCTCAATATCCTCGACAATAAGAACGCCGCCGCCATCATGTATCTTTGCCTCAAGGCGCATAGAATCAGAAATTTGGTTTACATCATCATCTGAATCGTGATGTTCGTCAAGATAAAGCTCAAATTCCTTCTTTGACATAGGTTTTGCGAAATAATAACCCTGAATATAATTACAACCAAGAGATTTCAGGAGCTCATAATCCTCTTCGGTTTCAACACCTTCAGCAACAGTCGGGAAATCAAGCCACTTCGAAAGGCTGATTACGAAACTGAGTATTCCCTTTTTGCTTGCAGTTCCCTTCATGAAATTCATATCAAGCTTTAAAATATCAATAGGAAGCTCGCTAAGCATATTCAAAGAAGAATAACCCGAGCCGAAATCGTCCATCTCAATTATATATCCATTGTTCCGCAGATCCTCAACAACCTTTATTATTCTGTCGGGGTCATCTTTATATGCAGACTCGGTAACCTCAAGATGAATCATATTATTCGGCAAATTGTACTTATTAAGTAAATTACGCAGGTTGTCCACTAAATCAGGCATATTAAAATCAAGTCTTGAAACATTGACCGACACAGGAACAATGGGAAGATTCGATTTAATACGATTGCTTATAAAGTCACATACCTCATCCCAGACGTAGAGGTCTAACTTTGTGATAAACCCATTTCTTTCAAACAGAGGTATAAAATCTCCGGGAGAAATAAAACCAAATTCGGGGTGAATCCAGCGAACAAGAGCTTCTCCGCCTATCACCTTCCCCGTCATCGCATCATGCTTAGGCTGTATATAAACAACAAACTGACGTTCCTCAAGCGCTCTTTCCATGCTGTAAGTTATTTGCTGTTCCTTTAATAAAGCGATGCGAACTTCCTCGGTATATTCTGCGTAGCAAACGCCGTAAATATGCTTTATACTTCTCATTGCCAGCATCGCACGGTCACACATAGCAGAAATATGCACATCATTCTCTGCATCATTATCTGTTATATGATATATGCCATACTTGACAATAACTCTCTGAACAGGAGCTTTCTTATAATCTTCCTCAAGCTTTTTATAAAACGATGTTACAGTATAGCTATGTCCTCGTTCTACAAGCATAGCGAAAACATCTGCGCCTATTCTTCCGCAGATTCCATTTTCACCAAGGTTAGTCAGATGTGAATTAGCTATGAATTTTAACAGCTGAGTGCTTGTTTCTTCTCCGTATTTTTCATTGATAACTTTAAAATCGTCAATGTCACTGCAAATTATGTCATACTGTTTATCAGGATTATGTTCAACATACATCTGTGCTGTTCTGAAGAAATAATCCTTACTCAAAACACCTGTTACGCTGTCATATTTGAGAAGTTTAAGCATAGCGGAATTTTCTTTGAGCCTTAATATATTTCTTACTCTGTGTCTGACAATTTCCGTATTATACGGTTTTGTAACAAAATCGTTGGCACCTGCCTGCAAAGAGCGGATTTCTTCATCAGGATTATCGCTCGCCGTAATTACTACTATCGGAATGACAGCAAATAATCCTACTTTTTTCATTTCGTTTATAAACGAATATCCATCCATTTCAGGCATAACAATATCAAGCATAATCAATGATACGCCGTTTCCTGTTTTACCAAGAACACGCAATGCCTCCGCCGCACATTCAGCCTCAACAATATCATATTCTTCTGCCAATATTTCGCTTAATATTTTTCTGTTTATAGCATTATCGTCAACAACCAAGACTTTTTTTCTGTTATACATAATAACCTCCGAAAAAAACTCACAACATTATAATTATATTTTACTACTTTTGGCTTAAATAGTCAAGATTATTAACTACGTTTTTCAAATAAATATAATCTTATATTCCAGAAATCCTTTCTAAGCAAATTACATTCCAACGCATACGGACTTAATATGCAGAAAAAAGACTAAAATAAAAAAAACACACATTGTCTTAATAGACTAATATGTGTTTTGGCTGTCTGTCTTGCTCAAAATAGATGACATGAAAACGGAAAACGGATATGTAATTAAATTTGGATTTATCGATGAGAACGCATCATATTTTTTAATTCCCCAATATCGCTATTGTGCATGATATAATCATACACAATGTGATTGCTCAGTGCATTCTTCAGCAACGTTTGATCCACTTCATCAATTATATCTGCCCAATCTCGTTTTACTGTCTTGTTTATTTGCTTCAAAAGATTTGTATCACGCATTTTTCTATCAGCTTCATGAACAGGATATCCTGTGCCAAAAGGACCGTCAAATAATTTGTTTAATGTGCATTGAAGGTTTATCTCTCCAAGCCATCCCCAATTAAGCCCCAATGGCAAAGATACAGCATTGCCATTATTGATTCTTCCAAATAGAAAAGCATCTTGTGGCGTGGGAGTATAGCCACATAATACACCAGGAAAACTATTACACGCCAACATCATTCCTTGTCCGGATGAACATCCTGTCACGACAAAATCTACAGCCTTACTTGAAAGCAATAAACTGACGCAGATTGCAATTTCGACATATGAAAACTTCTGCGATGAATCAGCAAACACTCCAAAGTTTACTATTTCATGACCAAGAGATTCTACTGCTTTTTTCACGCTCTCAAAAATCACTTCGTTCTTTTCTTTTTGTGACGATGCTTGAATTATTCCTATTTTCATTTTTCTTCTTTCCTCTACAAATTCAAGTATTTATCGGTCTGTCCGACCTCCTATATTATACCACACCCCGCATACAATTGTAATAAAAAAACCCCGATGCTTTCACATCGGAGGTTTGTTGGTTGGGGTGGAAGGATTCGAACCCTCGCAATGGATGAGTCAGAGTCATCTGCCTTACCGCTTGGCGACACCCCAATATCTGCGACTTAATAATAATACCATACAATTTTCAAAATGTCAAGTACTTTTTTAAATTTTTTTACATAATTTTTCTTTTTACACTTCATGTTTCCAAATTTTACTGAAATAAAAAGAAATAGAAATTACCGCAGAAATAAACCATCCAACGGGCCAGGACCACCAAATTCCGTCCGCTCCCATAACAGGAGAAAGGATGAAGGCAAGCCCTACTCTTATGATTAAATCGGAAAAAGTAGTAAGAACAAAGCAAATAACAGTCCGTGAACCTTTTAAAACACCGTCACCTGTAAGCTTTGCGGCAACCGAAAAATAAAACGGCGCAACGATACATAAAAAGCGATAGCCTTCTTCAATGGAAGCACTTGTCGGATTATTTATAAACATTGCCACTAACTCACGTCCAAAAATAAGATATGCAAGCATAAACGGCAGCATAAGCAAACCGCTTATTATGATTGCAGTCTTAAAACCATCCTCAACTCTTTTATATTCGCCTGCTCCGATATTCTGAGCAGTAAAATTCGAACAGCTGTTGGAAACAGTAACAAACGTTGTTACGGCAAACGTATTAAGCTTAATAGCAGCGGCGTATCCCGCCATAACAGCGGTACCAAAACTATTTACTAATCCTTGTATAAATACATTTCCGACAGAAACGAAGCTTTGCTGACAAATAGACGGAATTGAAATTGAGCAAATCTTCTTAAAAATCGGAAAAGAAAATACATTAACAGTGCCTACAGCCTCAATTTTGTTCACTTTTCTTAAAAGAAAGAACAAAGCAAAAAGCGACGCCACCATTTGTGCGACGAATGTAGCAAAAGCAATTCCCGAAACACCCATTTTAAATACAAGTACAAATATAAGGTCAAGCAGCACATTTCCTACCGAGGAACCGATAAGAAACCATAAAGGCATACGAGAATCTCCGAGAGCAGTAAAAATTCCGTTGCATATGTTATACAGAAAGACAAAAACAAGGCTGAAAGCGTAAATAAAAAGATACGAAGAAGCGTCAGGCATGAGTTCACCGGGCGTATTGAGCATAATTAAAATGCTGTTGCATGAACACATACCAAAAACACTTACCGCAACCGCAAGTATTCCGACAGTAATAAAAGAAGTCCATATTGCAGTTTTCATATCATTATACTTCTTTGCACCGAATAAGTTTGAAACAATGACCGAACAGCCTGTGTTACAGCCGAGCGCTATTGCAACATAAATCATTGTAATCGGATAAGAAGCACTTATTGCGGTAAAAGCGTTTTCATCTATACAATTTCCCGCAATAATACTATCAGCTAAATTATAAAACTGCTGAAACATAGCGCTCAGCAGCAAAGGAACAGAAAACCTTATCAATACCGATGACGGTTTCCCTTTTGTCATGTCTGTAATCACATTATCACTCTTTTTTACAAAATTCGTCAAGCAAGGCAGCTATAACATCACGACGGAGGGCATTCAAGGACGATGCGCCTACATATAAATTATCTCCGATGCAGCAAGTTATATTTCCTGCCTCAAAAATAGTTCCGCCGAGCTTTTTCATACGTTCGCAGACATCTTCAGCAGAAACAGACTTATTCTGTGCCGCCTGCGGTACATCTCCCGAAACAGTAACCGAAACACCGTTAGCAAACGCTCTGCATCGCATTTCCCTGCCAGCCTTAATCTCTACCGACATATCAACATAATAACGTTTGTACGGTTTTTCGTACAGTTTTTTCAAAGCGTTAAGCGCACCTGATGCAGCTATTACATCATCCTTAGTGCGCATACCCTGCATATTTTTCAGCGTTCCGTCAAAATAACTCTCGGTAAATCCGCTTCTTGAAAAAACGGCTTTCAGAGTGTTCATATCCGGCTCTTTCCCGTCTAATACATCACGGCATGCAGTTACCGCCGCCGCAACATATTCGGGACGTTTCATTCTGCACTCGATTTTAGCAGAAGTAACTCCAATTGCTTCAAGCGCTTTCAGTTCATTTACTATCGAAAGGTCTTTCAAGGATAGCACATTTTCTTTTCCGCACGAGGAAAAAGCAAGCCTGCACGGCTGCGCACATAAACCTCTGTTACCGCTTCTGCCGCCAAGAACTGCGCTCATATAACACTGGCCGCTTACACAAACACAAAGTGCACCATGAACAAATACCTCTGTTTCAATATCGACGGTATCAACTACACGCTTTATTTCTTCAAAGGACATCTCTCTGGCCAGCACAACTCTGGAAAAGCCTGCTTTTTTTGCCGCAAGAGCACCCGACGCTGAACATACAGACATCTGTGTTGATGCATGCAGAGGTATATGAGGGACAATCTCTTTTAAAACAGACGCCACTCCCAGGTCCTGAACAATAATAGCATCTGCCTTTGCCTCCGATATTTCCCTAGCAACTTCACACAGCTGTTCCATTTCATCGTCGAAAACAAGCGTATTGAGCGTTATATACACTTTTACGCCCGACTCGTGACATAATCTGACGGCATTTTTCAGCTGTTCAGCGTCGAAATTCCTGGCATTACGACGTGCCGAAAAGCGTGTAGCGCCTATATATACAGCGTCTGCACCCGAATTTACCGCTGCGGAAATCGCCTCATCGGCACCGCATGGAGCAAGTATTTCCATTATGATTCAAATGTCGGCTGAACAAAATCACCATCAAGTTCATCCGAATCCTTTTCGTTGTACTTCTCCATAAGCTGCTGGAGCTGTTTCTGAAGATTTCTTATTTCTTCTTCTTTCTGATTTACACAAATCTGGTATGAATTTTCGTAATTATTGAGTATACTGCGAAGCTTGCGGTTTTCTTCTTCTTTTTCTTCACATTTCTGACGAATTGCCTGCTCGGTTTCAACAAGAACTCCACGCAGCTTATCAATCTCTCCGCTTCCCGACTTGATTGACTCGATTTCTTTTTTATAATCCGAAATCATTTTCTCGTATTTTCTCCGTTCTTCGTCGGTTATAGCTTCGTTATTTTTCTTTTTATATTCCAAGTCGGAGGCCAAGCGGTCTTAGAAGACAATACAGCTTTGCAACTCCTTGGCTCA
>JAZNLN010000202.1:0-8236 GCA_045579125.1 Ruminiclostridium sp. | reverse complement strand
GGGGATGTCCGTGTGCTGTATATGTCGTCGGATAACAGCATGGCGGTGCAGATGCTCGCAAAGCAAAAGGATGTCGAGCTCACGCTCGAAATGTACTGCCCCGATTTCAGCAACGACGGAAATGTGCACTGCGAGGTGTATCATATAGACAACGCCTATAACCCCGACGGAAACTATCAGATGGCATATCAGGCAAAGCTGTTCGGCGAGTTTTCCATGGGTATCGCAAATATGTTCATAACCGATAAGCTGTCCATTGAGAGGGTGTGCGGCGACGATGTTGACCCCAACGACCAGTTTATCAATCTTGAAGAGCTGTATCCCGATAACGAGAATATGGACGGGATTTATTACAGCATTAAGGATACGGATTTCGCAAAACTGTGCGGATGGGATTTGTCCTGTCCCGACTTGTATATTGTTATCAGAGATGTTGACGAAAACTCCAACCTCGGCAATATCGAGGAGCGGAAGAAGTACAACACCCGTGCGCTCATAGTTTTCGACAACATCATCAACGGCGTAGGGCAGGGTATAACGGACACACATCCGTTCCTGGAGCAGTAAAAAAGGAGAAAGCGCTGCTTTCTCCCAAGGTTGCTATAAAAAGCGTTTGAGCCCGTCTGCGTACTGTTCTTCGGCGCTTAACAGGTTTTCCGCCTGTTTGAGGATTTCGTCGCTTGCGTTGTGGGCATGGTTTACGGTTTCGGCGATGTCGATAATGCCCATGTTGGTACCGTTATACATGAGCTTTGCGATGTTGGTTTTGGAATGATCCATGGCGGTTTTCATGCTTATTCCCATGCTCGCCATTGCGGTTGAGTAAGCGGGCGGCTGTTCGGGCGTGCCGCCGAGACCCGAAATCTGACGTTCGAGACTGCGGCAGTTTTCCTCGTACTTGGTCTGCTGACCGCAGATGTAATCGTACAAATCGGGGTCGTCGCATTTTTCCGAAACCTTTTTTATGCTTTCCGCAGCCATTTTGCTGTTTTTGTAAATGCAATTCAGAATTTTTACATCATGATTTTCTGACATCTTAACACTTCCTTTTGGTTGATGTTATTATTATTTTTTAAAGGGGCTTTTTTATGCATAGAAAACCATTCTGGAAATTACTTCTTGCTGCGGCGGGATATATGCTTCTGGGCAGCATTATGTGCGCCATCATGACAGTTTCGTCGGCGGCGTTTATTGACAATGCCGCAATTAAAATAATTCTGCTTATTTTTACGCTTTTTATTTTCTATTCGCTGGTGTTTACGGCGGCGTACAAAGACGGCGTTTACGAACAGAAGCTTGTTTCAAACAAGCGTATTGAGGAGCCGAAAAACAATCGCTGGATAGCGGTGGGATTTGTAATGTTCCTTGTAATGTGCGTGCCGTCGGTAATTCTGATTGCCGCAGGCGGTCTGCAGTCGTCGGCAGAGTTTATGTATTTTTACAATTTCTTCAACGGCAGTGTTTATCCTCTGCTGCTGATGATGATTTCGACCGAAACGGCACAGGTGGATATAGTTGTTCCGCTGGTAGTTATGGGAACATATCTTCTTGTTCCGCTCATGACATATGTCGGCTATGATTTCGGCTACAAAAACAAGTTTAACGGAGATTTTATGTATAAAAAATAAGCCACGAAGCGCTTGACAATTTTGTCATAAAAATTTTAACCCCGCAGTTTTTAGCACGGGCGCCATATAGAAGTTTTTAACCCCGCCGTTTTGCAACTGCGGGGTTAGATGTTTTTTATAAAAGGCGGGAATTGCCAAAGGGGCTCCCTTTGCAACTGCGGGGTTAGCTGTTTCTTATAAAAGTCGGGATTTGCCATAAGGCTCCCTTAATGCGGTTCTATTATTTATTCAACCGAAACAATGTAGTAGTAAACAGGCTGGCCGCCGTTTATGAGAGTGATTTCTATATTGTCGTGAAGCTTTTCACGGATATATTCGTATGCGGCATTTGCGTCATCGTCGGAAACATCTGTGCCGTAAATAAGCGTGATGTATGACGAATTGCTTTTCAGCAGGTGCTTTACAACCTTGTATAGAGTCTTTGTGACATCTTTTTCCACAACCGCCAGCTTTCCGTTTTCCATTCCGAGAATGTCGTTCTGCTTGATTTTCTTGTCGTCAACCTCGCTGTCACGGACTGCGTAGGTAACAAGACCTGTGCCGACAGAATCAAGTGCCTCGGTCATTGCCGCACTGTTTTCCTCAATGCTTGCCTCGGGGGAGAATCCGAGCATCGCCGTAATACCCTGCGGGATAGAACGTGTCTGTAAAACAATTACCTTGCGGTCCTTTACAAGCTTTACCGACTGTTCTGCCGCAAGAATGATATTCTTGTTGTTGGGGAGAACGAATACCGTATGGGCGGGAGTGGCAAGAATGCCCTCAATGATGTCCTCGGTCGAGGGGTTGGAGGTCTGTCCGCCTCTTACTATCGTATCAACGCCGAGGTCTTTGAAAAGAGCCTCAAGACCTGCGCCTGTTGCGACGGAAACAAAGCCGTATTCCTTTTCGGGCTGTACGGGCGGGAGTTTGTTCTTCTTGACGCTGTTGACTTTGTCAACCTGCGCCTGATGCTGCTCACGCATATTCTCAACTTTCATATTTATAAGCGAGCCGAACAGCAGACCCTGTTCGAAAGCGTTTCCGGGGTGGTCGGTATGAACGTGCACCTTGATTATGCTGTCGTCGTCAACGACCACAACGCTGTCGCCGATTGATTCGAGATAAGCACGCAGGGACGCCGGATCCTTTGCACCCTCTTTTTTCTTTACGATAAATTCCGTGCAGTATGTGAAAACAATGTCGGTTTCATATGTTCCTGCGGCGTTTGTCGAGCTGTTTACCACTGAAGCGGGAACCGCTGTTTCTTCGTTGGCGGCAATAATTCCGCCGCCGCTTAAAACACGATACATTCCTTTCATGATAACGAGGAATCCCATTGCGCCCGAGTCAACTACGCCCGCTTTTTTAAGAGCAGGGAGGAGGTCGGGTGTTCTTTCGAGCGATGCGTCACCCTCGGCGATAAGCGCCTCAAAAACTGCGAGTGCGTCGTCGGTTTCCTCCGCTTTCTTTACAGCCGCCTCTGCTGCCTCACGGGAAACTGTGAGTATAGTTCCCTCCGTCGGTTTCATTACTGACTTATAAGCCGCCTCAACGCCGAGCGTGAGCGATTTCGCAATATCGGCGCCGCTTGCGGTTTCGCAACCCGAAAGACCCTTTGCAAAGCCTCTGAAAAGGAGGGAAAGAATAACGCCCGAGTTTCCTCTTGCACCTTTAAGCATGCATGACGCAGTCGTTTCCGCAACCTTGGAAACAGAAACGCCGTTGTCAAGCTGCGCAAGGCTTGCAAGCGCATTCCTTATCGTCATCGACATATTTGTACCCGTATCTCCGTCGGGAACGGGGAAGATATTGAGCTCGTCAACCTTGTTTTTTTCGTTTATGATATTGTTAGCGCCCGAAATAACGGCGTCTCTCAGCTGTTTTCCGCTGATGTTCAATACACACACATCCTTACTTTAATTTTTAAGTCCGTCGATATATACGTTTATCTTTTCGACAGAATATTCCGTTTCGTCCTCAACCACAAAGCGCACTTTGTGCTGAATGCTTTTCACTACCGCCGCAACGTTTACGCCGTACATAACGGTTATGTGCAGGTCGATATAAAGCTTGCCGTTTACAAAGCGTACGGAAACGCCCTTGTCGGCGGGCAGACGTTTTTTCAGAAAAGGCACAGAATCAATAATCGTCTGCTTTGTATTGCAGGCGTTCATTCCAACAACGCCGAAACAGTTTGTGACCGTACTGCTGATGAGGGAGGTAAAGAACTGATTAGTCAGCGTAATTTTGCCGAGATGATTCTGAACAACAACCATAAAATGACCGTCCTTTCCGATTAGATAATCAATATATTTTATTATACATTATTTTTTTCGCAATTTCAATAGTTTAAACGCATTTTGCTATGCATTTCCATGGAAAACAAAGCTTGTTCAATGCGTTTTCGGCTTTTTCGTACCCGTCAAACACGCCGAACACTGCGCTGCCGCTGCCTGTAAGCACCGCCGCAAGCGCTCCGTTGGCGATAAATCCCGCCTTGGCATTTTCGACTGCGGGGTCGGCGTACAGCTTTTCAAAAATGTTATACATCCCGCCGCATGCCTCTGTAAGACTGCCGCTGTCTACGGCTTTTACAAAGCGTTCAAATTCCTCCGTGCGAGCGTGCAGCGGGGAACGGTCATAGATTTTGTAAGCCTCGGCGGTCGAGCAGGTGAAATCAGGCTGAACTACGACGAATACGGAGTCGGAAAGCGGTTTAATCGGCGTTATTATTTCGCCTGTGCCACGGCATATGCAGGTGCCTTTGTGAATGCAGAACGGCACATCTGCGCCGATTTCCGAGCCGATAAGGCAAAGCTCTTCCCTGCCATACACTCCGAACATATCATTCAGCGCCGTCAGTACTGCTGCTCCGTCAGCGCTTGACCCGCCCATTCCCGCCTCGGTGGGGATATGCTTTTCGATGTTTATATCTGCCCCGAAGCGAATGCCTGTTTTTTCCGAAAACAGGCGGCACGCTCTGTAAGCTATGTTGCGCTCGTCGCAGGGAATCGACGGATTATCGCAGTATATACGGTATTCGCCCTCTGCGTCCGTCAGCTCAACCGTTACGACGTCGGCAAGGTCAATGCTCTGCATAACGCTGTTTATTGAATGATAGCCGTTTTCAAGTCTGCCTGTGATGTCGAGGAAAAGATTGAGCTTTGCGTGTCCCTTAACCGTTGTTTTTGAGTTCATTGAGGAATTCTCCTATGCGTTCGAGTGCGGTTGTAAGGTGGCTTACCGAGTAGGCGTAGGATACACGGATATATCCCTCGCCGCTGTCGCCGAATGCGTCGCCGGGAACTATCGCTACACGCTTTTCGTCAACCAGCCTCTGACAGAACTCCTGCGAGGTCAGTCCTGTTGTTTTTATGCACGGGAAAACGTAAAATGCGCCCTCGGGCTCAAAGCAGTGCAGACCGAGGTCATTGAAGCCTTTGACCACAAGCCGTCTTCTCATGTCATATTCTCCGACCATGTAATCAACGTCGGCACGGCAGTCACGAAGTGCGGTTATAGCCGCATACTGGCTCATTGTCGGCGAGCACATGATGCCGTACTGATGTATTTTCAGAATCTGCTGGACAATCGGTGCGGGAGCGGCAACAAAGCCGAGCCGCCAGCCCGTCATAGCGAATGCCTTTGAGAAGCCGTTTATAACGATTGTGCGCTCTCTCATTCCGTCGAGAGAAGCTATTGAAACATGCTTTTCCTTGCCGTAGGTAAGCTCGGAGTATATCTCGTCGGAGATAACCATAATATCCGTGCCACGGAGCACCTCCGCAATTTTTTCGAGGTCGTCACGACGCATTACCGCACCTGTCGGGTTGTTGGGGAACGGAAGGATAAGAGCCTTTGTTTTCGGCGTTATTTTTGCTTTCAGCTCCTCGGCGGTCAGCTTGAAACGGTTTTCTTCCTTCGTTTCAATCGGCACGGGGATACCGTCCGACATTTCAACCAGCGGGGAGTAGCATACAAAGCTCGGCTCGGGTACGAGTATTTCGTCGCCCTCGTTGATAATCGCACGGAGAGATGCGTCGATAGCCTCCGAGCCGCCGACTGTTACGAGTATTTCGTGAAGATAGTCGTACTCAACGTTTATGCTGTCTTTGAGATAATCCGAGATAGCGCTGCGGAGACCGTCAAGACCCGAGTTCGATGTGTATGTTGTTTTGCCCTTTTCGAGAACGTTTATTGCCTCCTTGCGCACAGCCCACGGAGTTTTGAAGTCGGGCTCGCCGATGGAAAGCGATATTACGTTATCGTATGATGCGGCAATATCGAAGAATTTTCTTATGCCCGAGAACTTTATCCGCTGTACCTTGTCGGAGAGGATTTTTTCGTAATTCACGGAGAAACCAGTCCCCTCTCGTCAATATTTTCTCTCTTGAATTCAACGCCTTTTTCCTTGTAGCGCTGGAGAATGAAGTGCGTAGTTGTGGAGAGGACGCCGTGGAGCGTTGCGAGTCTGTCGGAAACGAACAGAGCGATTTCACGCAGATTTGTTCCTCTTATCGTTACCGCAATGTCGAAAGAGCCGCTCATAAGGTATACGGAATCAACCTCGGGGTACGAGGAAATGATGCTGCCGATGTCATCGTAGCCGCACTCAACCTGCGGCGAAACCTTGAGCTCAATGAACGCTGTTACGCAGTTCTTGTCAAACTCCTCTTCGTTTATTATTGCGGCGTAGGAGATAATCATTCCGTCGTCCTCAAGCTTGCGTATTTTTGCCGCAATGCTTTCGGCGCTTTCGCCGAGCATGGTTGCAAGCTGTTCATTTGTAAGACGTGCGTTTTTTCTTAAAAGCGAAACAAGTTTTTCCATAATATTCATCCTTTCGGTTCAGATTTTTATTGCTGTCGGTTTTCTTTTAAGGAAGCAGGTTATTTCGTCGAAGCCTGCCTCCTTGACGGCTCGCAGACCCTCCGCCATGCCGCCGCATATATCCTCGCAGCGGTGAGCGTCCGAGCCGAGGGAGATTACTGTCCCTCCGAGCTCACGGTATCTTTTTATGTACTTCGGGTCGGGGAGGAGCGCTCCCGATTTTTTTATACCCGAGGTGTTTACCTCTATGCCTTTTCCGTTTTTGATTATGACACGGAATATTTCGTCGATTATGCCGTCATATCTGCTCATGTCGATTTCTATGCCGTCACGCTCGGTTATGTAGCGCAGGGGATAAGTAAGATGAGCGAGTATGTCAAAGCCGTTCCATTCCGCCATTTCCAGCAGTTCTTCGAAGTAAATATCCAACAGGAAATACGGGTCGTTTTCCTTGTAGTCAAGGAAGTAGAAATCGTCGTATCCACGGAGCATGTGCGCCGAGCCGATTACGAAATCATATTCGTTTTCGGAAAGCACCTTTTCTGTCAGCGTCAGGTCGTGCAGCGGCTGTCCGAGCTCAATGCCACGGATAAAGTTTAATCCGCCGTATCTGCTTTTGAGAGAGGGAATCAGCCTTGCCGTTTCGCTTACGGTACGGCGGCAGTTGTACTCCTCGTCGTCGAATTTATTTATTTCAACGTGGTCAGTCAGCGCATAGTATTTCAGCCTCATTTCCGAGGCGGTTTTTATCATATCCTCGGGAGAGCTTATTCCGTCAAACGACAGGTCTGAATGCGTGTGCAGGTCGCAGGGAAAGCTTGCCATTGCCGCCGCTCCTTTCCGTTTTGTAATAAATCACCTTAAATTATACCACATAATTCGTTTTCTGTCTATATATTTATTTTGCAACACAGCGGTTTTTTGGCGGGAGAATGAGGCGAAATCAACAAAATTTCAAAAATAGGGCTATATAGCTTTACAAAATCCATTTTTTTTAGTATAATAATAAAGTATCTGCGGATACGGCGGACGGCGTTCTCCGTGTTCCGCACCTTTGCATAAATACATATGCGTAAGCAAGTAAGAAAGGAAATGACAAAATGAAAGCAGTAGTAACAGTTATCGGTAAGGATACAGTCGGTATTCTTGCAAAAATAAGCGCAGAATGCGCACAGGCAAACGTAAACGTAATGGACGTTTCTCAGACGATTATGCAGGACCTGTTTGCGATGACAATGCTTATCGACATCAGCAAGTGCAGCGTTGACTACAACGCACTTTCCGATAAGCTCAAGGCGTGCGGCACAGAGCTCGGACTCCAGGTGCATGTAATGCACGAGGATATTTTCAATTCAATGCACAGAATTTAATTCGGAAAGGATAAATCCATGTTAGACACAAAGGATATACTTGAAACCATAAAGATGATTCAGGAGGAAAATCTTGACATCAGAACAATAACCATGGGTATCTCCCTGCTTGACTGCATCGACTCTGACATTAACCGCTCATGCGAAAAGGTGTACGAGAAGATGATGAGAGTGGCTTGCAACCATGTCAGGACGGGCGAAGAAATCGAAAAGCGCTACGGTATTCCCATAATCAACAAGCGTCTTTCGGTTACTCCTATTGCTATGCTTGCGGCAGCGGCAAAGGGAAGCCCTGTAAAGTTTGCGCAGACTCTTGAAAAGGTTGCCAACGAAACAGGCGTAAACTATGTCGGCGGATATTCCGCACTTGTTCACAAGGGCTTTTCCGAAGTCGGAGGCCAAGCGGTCTTAGGAAGACAATACAGC
>JAZNLN010000201.1:0-1523 GCA_045579125.1 Ruminiclostridium sp. | reverse complement strand
ACAGAACGACATGGCTACGATCCGACTTCCATTCCCTTTGGAAAGGGAATGGCTCGGCAAATGTTCGGAGAACATTTCCGGCGGCGCCTGCACAGCCTGCGTTTTTCTGTGCGTGTGTGCCGTAATACTGCCTGTTTTTTCGGCGAAGGCAATAAAGCCATGATTTATGTGTACCACAAGTCGGGAATAAAAAACCGTGCAGGGTTTGGTGCGTCCGCCATATAGAAGTTTAAAACCCCGCCGTTTTGCAACTGCGGGGTTAGCTGTTTCTTATAAAAGGCGGGAATTGCCCAAAGGGGCTCCCTTTTCGCCTGCACGGGTTTGTTTTACTGTATGAGATTGTTGAAAACGGGCGCTGTTCCGTAGTAGCCGCCGTCAGAACCTACCCCATCAACAGAGGGCCATCTGAACGTGCTTGCGGCTCTGTCCTTGAAATCATCGAAGGACGGAAAAGCGTTCGTATTGCTCATGCCCGAGGTCGTGTCGGTTGTAACAACGCCGATACACACGCTGTCAAGCAGATAGACGGTCGCTGTGAGTGCTGCATCCGAAAATTCGTCGCCGAGGAACTGCTCAAAGTTATTTTCAAGATTAGTTCCGCTCGAACACTTGTCGGCGCTGTAAATCCACACCGTACTGCCGTCGAAGTAAGCCGAGGCGAGGTCGCCGTTGGTTACGGTACAGCAGGACGTGCCGTTCGTTCCGCCTGTCAGATTGCTCGGGTCAAAACGGAGTTCAAGGGTATATCCCCCGCCGTTTTTCAGCATTCCAATGCCCGCATTATCCTTTTCTACAAGCCATATATTTATGTTTTTCCGAAGCTCATTCGCCACGCTGTCAAGCGAGCCGATTCGTGAGCTTTCAAGATACCCCAGCATAACGGGGATAAGCACGCAGGCGAGCACGCCGAGGATAGCGATAACCACTATCAGCTCAACAAGCGTAAAGCCTTTGCGCTTACGCATTTTTTTCATGTCACACATTTTTCTTTCTCTCCGCATTTCAGCCGTCACGGCTGATCTAAATTTAAAACCCCGCCGTTGAATCTGCGGGGTTTATTAAGCTTTTGATTTAGCTTTTACGCATTATAGCTGTGTGTCAAAGAGCATTCCGCCCTCAAGCATAATCGCACGTGATTCGGGGAATGCGCCGTAGACAAATTCACCGCAAAGGTTCGAAGCTGTCTGCTGTGCCTTTGTTGCCTGACCGATGAGAGGATACAGGTCAGCCTCGCACCAGTACGCATATTCAACACGGAAATTAGAGTCAACAACAGCGTACAGGAAGCCGTCCTCGACGGTACTAACTGCCATCTTGTTGTTAATCTTCTTTACCATACGGTCAAAAAGGTCAGAATATTCCGTAGCTTCGGGCACCATTTCGGGAGGAACATTTACGCCCTCGCCGTTGAGCACTTCGGGAGTTCCCTTATACGCACGGAAACCTGTTATTGCGCCGTTTTCAATCTGCGCAACATAAACAAACTTTATTTTTACAACCTGCAGACTCCATCTTTCGTCCAT
>JAZNLN010000200.1:0-9168 GCA_045579125.1 Ruminiclostridium sp. | reverse complement strand
TCGGTTCGATTCCGATTATCAGCTCCAGCTTTTAAAACCCGACCGTTTATGGTCGGGTTTTTTGTTTATGTAAACTTAATATGGATTTATATTTATATTTATAACTTTATGATGTTTATATAAAGTTATAAGCTATGTTTGTTATTTGCTTGCAGCTTGTTTATTTATAAATGGTATTCTTGAAAGACGGCAGTATCCCTCTGTTGTCTTTATTTTTGTTTTATTTTACCAAAGTGATATTAAATTTTAGTTAGGTTTATACAAACTTGCAATAATCATATTGACATTAACTTAATATTAAGCTATAATATGTATTGTGTTAACCAGATGTTACTCTGCTGTTAAGTTAATGACGGCGGAGCGGTTAATGAAAGAAACGTGAAATTTATAGGAGGATTTCTATGAAACTCAAAAGAATTATGGCAGGCCTGCTTGCCGCTGCTTCCGTAATGAGCCTTGCAGGCTGCGGCGGAAACAGCACAACTTCCACAACAACCACCACAACAGCTGCAAACGCAGACGGCGGCGCAGCAACCACAACAACTGCTGCCACAGAGGAAAATGCTCCCTCGGGCGAAAAGCTCACACTCAAGGTTCTTACTCATCGTACAGACCGCATCGAGGACGGCTCTCTTGCAGAAATGACAAAGGCGTTTGAAGAAGCAAACAACTGTGTAGTTGAGTATCAGGGCTTTACAGACTACGCAACAGACATCCCTGTAATGATGAACACAACCGAATACGGCGACGTACTCATGATTCCCGATTCCGTAAAGCTCGAGGACCTCTCCAACTTCTTCGAGCCGCTCGGTTCCTTCAACGAACTGAGCGACAAGTACAACTGGGTTGATAAGAAGATGTACGGCGACGTTGTATACGGTATCGCACACCTCGGTACGGTTGCGGGCGGTATCTGCTATAACAAGCGCATCTGGAGCGAAGCCGGCGTAACGGAGCTCCCCAAGACTCCCGAAGATTTCATCAAGGCTCTTGAGCTTATCCGTGACAACACAGACGCTATTCCTTATTACACAAACTATGCTGACGCAAGCTGGACGCTCACACAGTGGCCTTCTCTCGTAAACTCTGCGTCGGGCAGCTCTACATACGAAACAGACATTCTTACAAGCAAGAGAGACCTTTTTGTTGACGGCGACGCATACTACGAAGTATACGAGCTTATGTACAACATTTTCAAGGACCCGACACTCCGTGAGGAAGACCCCATGTCAACAGACTGGGAAGGCTGCAAGGCTCTTATCAACGAGGGCAAGATTGCAACAATGGTAATGGGCAGCTGGGCTGTATCGCAGTTCCAGGAAGCAGGCCCCAATCCTCAGGACATCGGCTACATGCCCGCTCCGTTCAACGTAAACGGCAAGCAGTATGCTGAATCCACATCCGACTACTGCCTTGGTATCAACAAGAACAGAAGCGCTGAAATCAAGGAGCTCGGCAAGAAGTACATCACATGGTTTGTTGAAGAATCCGGATTTGCACTCAAGGAAGGCTCTCTCGGCACACTCAAGGGCTCCGAAATGCCCGACTACCTTGACGCATTTGCTGACTGCGAAATCTTCCTCACACAGACTCCTCCCGAGGGTCTTGTAGGCGTATGGGACGCTATCAACAATGATTCTCTCGTCGGCACATGGGCAGGCGACACAGATAACTTCAAAATCAAGATTGCCGAAGCTGCATTTGCAGGCGAGGGCGCAGACAAGGTTGCTGAAATCCTTGCGGCTGCGAACGAAAAGTGGAATACAACCCGTGACGCAAACGAAAAATTTAACGCTTACATTGCGTCTGCACAGTAAATAAAACCGAATAAGGGGGCCTCACGGCGTAATTTCTGCGCCGTGCAGGCGTTACCCTCTGACATCTGCCGTCTTATGGGCGGCAAACAACATCGCCTCCAATTATACACATTTTCAAGACCGATACGGAAAACCTTATCCAGCTGTCAACATTCCGATACCAAGGCTTTTCCGTATTAGTTTTGAGAAGATGAAAACCGAAAGGAAGTTCTTCGGATGAGTGTACAAACCCGACAAAAGCGGACTTTTTCGCAGTGGCTCAAGGGCTATACCGGGCAGAAATATGCCACAACTCTGCTGTTCCTGCTTATTCCGCTTGTTCTGCTGATACTTTTTACTCTTATACCCGCCTGCAATATGGTGATTTACAGTTTTCAGAAACGTGACCAGTTCGGTATAAACCCCGAGTGGGTCGGACTTGACAACTATGCGGTAATGTTTACCGACGAAAGCTATCTCAAAACCTTCGGAAACAGCCTTTATTATCTCCTCGGCTCGTTCATACAGCTTTCGCTCGCATTATTCATTGCAACGCTCCTTTGCTCAAAAATAAAATTCGCCAACTTTTTCAAGGGCGTAATGTTTTTCCCCTACATGATGAACGGCGTGGCGGTATCGCTTATTTTCCGCCGCTTTTTCCAGAAAGGCGACGGCATAACCAATACCGAAGGCACGCTCAACAGCATACTCGCACTTTTCGGCGCTGACGGCGTAAGGTGGCTGAGTGACCCCAATCTCGTAAATTTCTGCCTTGTTTTCGCTTCAATATGGCGGTACATAGGCTTTGATATTATAATGTTCATCGGCGCAATACAGTCTATTTCTCCCGATATATACGAGGCCGCAGACCTTGACGGCGCAAACGCATGGCAGCGGTTCCGATATATCATTTTCCCCGGCATACGTCCCATCGTCGCTTTGCAGATGATACTTGCGATAAAGGGTGCGGCGTCCGTATTCGAAATCCCGTACATCATAACGGGCGGACGGAGCGGCACGGGAACATTTGTCATCAAAACCGTCGAAACCGCTTTCCAGTACCAGAGGGTAGGTCTTGCCTCGGCGATGGCGGTAGTTCTGCTGGGAATAATTCTTGTCGTTACGGCGATACAAAAAATCTGTTTCAGGGAAAGGAAGTAGCTTATGAATAACAGTGATTTATCCTTGAAGCAGTACAAGTTCAGAGAAACTCCGAAAGGGGTGAGGCTTGTTTTTGCCGTTCTGAAATATGCGATACTGATTTTCGCATGTCTGCTTGTAATCGTGCCGCTGCTGGTAGTTCTTATCGGCGCATTCAAAACGCACGAGGAGTACGTTTCGACCAATGTATTTGCGCTTCCCGCAGTTCCGCAGATTGAAAACTTCGTGACCGCATTCATAAACGGCAAGGTTATAAACGGCCTTGTGAACACGGTTTTCATTCTTGTGGTATCCTGTTTCGGAACGATAGTTACGGGAACTATGACGGCGTTTGTTCTCCAGCGCTTTAATTCGATGTTCACCAGAGCTGTGAAGGCGGTATTCCTCTTTGCGGCGCTGCTGCCGAATATCTCCATGCAGGTAACGGTGTTCCAGATTGTGAGCAGCCTCGGGCTTTACAACACAATTTGGGCTCCGTGCATACTCTACATAGGAACTGACATTGTATCAATCTATATCTTCATACAATTCCTTGACAACATATCGGTATCGCTTGACGAGAGCGCAATACTTGACGGAGCGTCGTATCCGAGAGTATACTGGAGCATAATACTTCCTATGCTCCGTCCTGCGATAGCGACTGTGCTTGTCATCAAGTTCATAGGAATTTACAACGATTTCTACACGGCAAATCTGTATATGCCCGACGAGGACCTCGGCGTGGTATCTACGGCGCTGTATAGGTTTATCGGGCCATACGGTGCAAAGTGGGAAATCATCTTTGCGGGTATTATTATCTGCATTATCCCGTCTTTGGTTATTTTCCTTTGCCTGCAAAAGTTTATTTACAGTAACCTTGTTGCGGGCTCTGTCAAGGAATAACAATTATCAACACATTTTTCTTTCTTCTGTTTTTTTCATATGATTTAGGTACAGTCGAGGCTGTACCTGATTTTTTTACGGCATGCTGTTGATTTTTGTTTTGTTGTGTGTTATAATGAATATTCGAAAGTTTATTACTTAAATATAAGCTGTTAAGCAAAATGAGGAAGTTTAAAATGGCGAAAAAGAACATTACAATTTCAGACATTGCCAGAGCGTGCGGCACAAGCAGCGTGACCGTATCGAAAGCGCTCGGCGGCAAAAGCGGGGTAGGGGACGCTCTGCGTGAAAAAATCCGTGCGGTGGCGGAGGAAATGGGGTATATCCCCACGAAACAGTCTGCTCCGAGAGCGTGCGGAAATGTCGGCGTACTTATTCACGAAA
This sequence comes from Ruminiclostridium sp., assembly GCA_045579125.1. Taxonomy (GTDB): domain Bacteria; phylum Bacillota; class Clostridia; order Oscillospirales; family Ruminococcaceae; genus Ruminiclostridium_E. The sequence continues at coordinate 4,945 of JAZNLN010000200.1, read as the reverse complement.
AATTCATAAATCTGAACGGCTCGTTTTACTGGGCTTTATACAATAATATTCTCCAGCGGCTGAAGTCGATGAACATTTCCTGTATCCAGGAGAATATCACTCTTGAGGAGGAACGCTCGTGCAGGCTTCCTAACATGGTTGCGGGAGGCAAGACCGACGGCATTATTTCTCTCGGACAGCTCCGTGAGGAATATGTGAGCGCACTAAAGAAACACAATCCCGCAATAGTTCTTCTTGACTATTATATACCCGACGCCGAAATCGACAGCATCATAACGAACGGCTATGTAGGCGGCTACAAGCTGACGAAGCACCTCATTTCAAAGGGGCATACCGAAATCGGCTACGTCGGCACACGCACCGCCACAACAAGCATTTTCGACCGCTACATGGGATATATGAAAGCGATGATAGAAAGCGGTCTGCCCGTGGACGACAGCTGGACTATCCGTGACCGTGAACCCGACGGAGCGCAGTTCGACAGCATTGAGTTTCCCGAAAAGCTGCCGACGGCGTTTGTGTGCAACTGCGACGAAACAGCGTTTACGGTTATACGCTCCCTGAAAGCGAGAGGGCTGTCCGTGCCCGAGGATATTTCGGTAGTCGGCTACGATAATTTCCTTATTTCCGAAATATCCGACCCGCCGATAACCACGATAGACGTTGACGCAAAATACATGGCGGAGCTTGCGGTGAACACACTTTTCGGCCGCCTTGAATCTCCCGCTATGCCCGCACGCCAGCTTGTAATTGACGGCAGGCTTGTTGAAAAAGGCTCCGTTGCGGAGATAAAGTGAAACACCCGACAGGCAGGTTTTGGATAAATGCAACAACCCGAGAGGAACTGCTATCCTCTCGGGTCTTTTTGTGTTCTGCCGTCACGGCATTTAAGCGCAAGCCTGTAAGCCTCCGACAGCTTACGGCCGATAACATCGCACGATTTTTCGCTGACAGCTGTCATTCCCTCGGCGGCTAAGCTTTTTATGCGGCCCTCTGAAATGTCCTGCGCAAGCTGTCTGAAATGCTCGTAATCCCTTGCCTTGTAGACATTCTTTTTATCGGTCAGCCATTCAAAAACGGGAATATCCCGAACTATTACGTTTTGCCCTGCGGCAAGGGCTTCGAGAAGAACTATTCCCTCCGTTTCCTCGTGCGACATAAAGACGAATAAATCCGCTCCGACATAGGCTTGTTTCAGCTCGTCGGAATTTATATGCCCCGCAAAAATCAGATTAGGCAGATTTGTTTTTACCGCTTTTCTTATTTTTCGTGGGACTGTGTAAAGCGGCGTGGAGCCGAACCATATAAATTTATAATCGGGCATTTCCTTTGCCAGCTTCACAAATTCAAGTATGCCCTTTCTTTCGAAATACATTCCCGCCGACATAATGACCTTGTCGCCGTCGGTATAGCCGTATTTTGTCCTGAAAGCATTTCTGTCGCCTGCGGAGGGTTTGTAAAAAGGAATATCCACTCCGTTCGAAACCGAGATAATGGGCTGGGTTATGCAGTATCCTATCAGCAGGCGTTTCGAATATTCCGACGGGGTAAGTACAACATCGCCGTGCTTGTAGCACGAAACAATCCACCTTTTAAAAAGCGGCGCAGTAAGATTCGACCCGATAAAGGAGTTTCTGAAGTCCTCCTTTGTTGAATGAGCATGATATACGACTGCCTTGCCCTGTTTTCTTGCCTGCTTTGCAAGCCGCTTGGAAAACGGACCGTAGGTGTTTATGTGCACAATATCCCAGTCATCGTTCTTGTTTTCCGTGTATTCGACGTTCATAGCTTCGAGCGCTCTTTTCTGATGCAGTATCGCCCTGCCGAGCCCCGAAGCCGAGAACAGTCTGCGTGCACCCGAAAACAGAAGTATCTTCATTTTATCCCTTTCCTTTCTGCGGAAAAGGAATTTCAGGCGCACTCTCCCAAGGCTACGCCGTTTTCAGCTTAACCGCAGCCTTGAACAAATCTCCGTCTATTGAAATCTCCATTTCTCCGCCCTGGAGCTCGGTCAGGCTTTTTGCAATCGAAAGTCCGAGACCGCTCCCCTCTGTTGTTCTTGACGAGTCGCCTCTGACGAATCTTTCCATAAGCTCGTCGGGTGATATGTCCAGCTCGTCTTTTGAAATGTTTTTTACCGTGAACACGGCGCTATCTCCGATTTTTTCGAGCGACAGGTAAACTCTCGTGTTTTTTGCCGAGTATTTGCAGGCGTTGCTCATCAGATTTTCGAACACACGCCATATTTTTCTGTTGTCGGCGAGAATTGTTACCTGCTCCTCGGGCTGCTTCACGCAGAGCTCAAGCTCCGATGAACTGAATTTTTCCTCAAACTCCCCGAAAATCTGATTTATAAGCACGCCTGCGTCACACGGGAGCAAATCCACAGTCATATTTCCCGTGGACGCCTTCGACACTTCCACAAGGTCATCGAGCAGACGCTTCAGGTGCTCGGATTTCCTCTGCAATACCTCGGAATATTCTGCGTGCTTTTCGCAGTTGCATTTCTCCTCGGAAATAAGCTCGGAGTAGTTTATAATCGAGGTAATCGGGTTTTTTATGTCGTGCGAAACGTTGGTTATAAGCTCGGTCTTGAGCCGTTCGCTTTTTAGCCTTTCCTGTACGGCTTTTGACGTGACGAGGGAAATGCTGTTAAGGTTTTCGGCGTGTTTTTTGAAATCAAAGAACATTATGTCTGTATTTATACGGTAATTCAGGTCGCCGCCCGCTATTGCATTTCCGCCTTTTTTTATCTTGTTCATTGCGATTATGCCGAACAGGAAAAGATTGGCGAAAATGAACGTTTTAAGTATCCACAGCAGTATTCCGAAGGCGAACGAAATATCCGTGCATACAATAATAATCATAAAATCCGCAAATACTGCCGCCGCCGCAAACACAACCGCACGCCATATCATCGGCACACTCTGAAAGAACAGTCTTCCGCATTTTATAATAAACCTGAAAAGCCTGCCTATAATCGTGTTTTTTGCAAGGGTTTTTGTTTTTACTCTTGCGGCGGCGCTCATGCACAGTCCGAGCAGTATGCACAGCGAATAAAGAATGAGTGCGCATATAATGACAATTTCCATCGGCAGAGCGGAAAAAACACCCATAATGTTGGAAACGGCATACACGGCCAGCAGGATTAAGAATATTCCTCCCGCCGTCAGCAGGTCGAACGGCACAGCGTGCAGCGGACCGGGGCGCAGTTCATCGCTTCCCGCTCTTCGTGCCGAGGCGTACATAAGCAGCACAAAGCCTGTTATTGCGAGCGCAAGAAGTACTGCCGCCGCCGCAATCGCCGCAAATCTCATATCGTAGCCGAAATCTATCAGACGTAACACATCTGCGAAATAATCGTTGCAGGGGAGAGCAGGGTTTATGTCGGCGTACACGGCATAGATTTCGTGCGTCATACCGTGGTTGGCGGCATAATCGGGCTCACGCTCGTTGAAAAACAGCTCCGAGATGTTGTCGTCGTAATATCGGTGTATAAACATGGCGTGCAGCCATGTCTTATCCTTGACGCTAAATTCGCCGCTTATGTTTGTGGCGATTATTTTATCGCTTTCGTCGGCGACCGCATACAAAAGGTTTGTATTTTCGAGCGGAGTTACGTCGTGCGAAAAATGTGAGTTTACTATGCGGTAGGCGCTTGAATGAAACTGTCCCTCCGTGGCCTCGGCGATAATATTGTTCATGGGTCTTGTATAAAAGTCGTAGTTTAACAGCAGGCATATTCCGAAAACGCTCGCCGCAAACAGAAATGTAAAGACGACGGTCAGAATAAAGCAGATTATTTTTCCTGCGGTCGTCCGTGCAGTTTTTATCATCATTTATCTCCTTTCATCATGTAGCCGTGCCCCCATATTGCTTTAAGATAACGTGGCTCGGCGGGGTTGATTTCGATTTTTTCCCTTAAATGGCGTATGTGTACCGCAATGGTGTTGTCGGTTGTTACGGGGTTTTCACGCCATATCTGACGGTATATTTCCTTCGGCGAAAAAACCTTGTCGGGATTGCTCATAAGCAGCCTCAGTATTTCGTACTCGGTCGGGGTGAGGGATATTTCCGCTCCGTCCTTTGAAACGGTTTTTTTCTCGTCGTCGAGTTCGATTCCTCCGACGGCGAGCACGCTCGGCCTCACGGCCCCGCTCCCCAGCTCAAGGTATCTCCGAAGCTGCGACTTTACCCTTGCCGCAACCTCAAGGGGCTTGAACGGCTTTGTGATATAGTCGTCGGCGCCGATGGTGAGCCCGAGGATTTTGTCCGTTTCCTCGCTTTTGGCGGTGATAAGAATTATCGGAACGTTGCTTCTTTCCCTTATTTTTACCATAGCGGATATGCCGTCCATTTTCGGCATCATCACATCCATAAGTATAAGGTGTATATCCTCCGAGCCTATTATTTCGAGTGCGTCCAGCCCGTTGTACGCTTCAAAGAGCGTGTGGTTAGGGTCGGAAAGGTATATTTTGAGTGCGTTCACGATGTCCTTATCGTCGTCGCAGATTAAAATGTTGTACAACTTTTTTCCTCCTTGCCTGTCGGGTATGTATATATTATAAATCACCAATAATGAATAAGCAATAAGGGGAATTATTAAGATTTGATGAATTTGGCACACGGCGGGCGGCGTGGGCGCATATTATAGGACGCAGACATGTCGGTAAACATCGGAGCGGAGCACGCTTTATCATTTTGTTGTGATTTTTTATAAATTTTTTGAAAAAAAGTATTGTATTTCGTGTTGATTTGTAGTATAATATAAAATGGTGAAAATTGGATTAGCTGTAAAATGCGTTTCGGGCGGACACGCCCTTAATCCTTTTCCGTCCGTTACGGACAAACAATTTTGAATGGAGGATTTCCAAGGTGGCAGTTAAAAAAACAGTTGCTGAAATGGAGCAGGCGCTCCCTGACAGCGAGGCAAGAAAAAGACTGA
>JAZNLN010000199.1:0-2167 GCA_045579125.1 Ruminiclostridium sp. | reverse complement strand
ACATGGCTACGATCCGACTTCGAAACGATGCTCGAAAATGCAAGCGTCAGCAGGGACGCTATAATATAACTGCCCGCATAAATATTTCTGCCGAACATTACAAGGTCAACCTCCGCCGTTGTTATTACAAACTCGGCAAGGAACGTACCCAGCACCAGCCCTGCCGCCGTGCCGATAAGCGTGAGCAGGAAATTCTCCCTGAAAACATATGAATCGACCTCGCCGTCGTAAAAGCCGAGAACTTTAAGCGTTGCGATTTCCCGCATACGCTCGGTAATATTGATATTCGTAAGGTTATACATAACGATAAACGCAAGCACGCCCGCAGAAACTATGATTACAACAATAACCAGCGAGAGCGATTCAAGCATATTGGAAAAAGTTTTCTTGCTCTCCGTGTTAAGGCTTACGGCAAGCACGCCGTCAACCGACATAACATCCTCCGACAGAACGCCCTCGTCGATGTTTTCGCCGTTGTACGAGAAGAATTTTACGTTGTACTCAGGTATCTCTCCGAAAAGCTCCGTATACGTCTTTTCGCTCATGTAAACGTAATGCTGGGGGTAATTTTCGATATACGCCGTTACCGTAACCGAATGGCTCTTTGTGTCGTCCTCATATATTAAAATAGTATCGCCCGAAACTACTCCTCCGAGAAGCGACGCCAGTTTTTCGTCAATGTATATCTCTCCGTCCCCGAGAGTGTACGGCGTGCCCGATTTTCTGTCCCTCATAACGACAAAGTCTGTGAACTGTTCGCTCTGCATGGGAACGGCAACGTATGCGTCAACGTTCTTTCCGTTGGCAGAGATTTTCATATTCTTCTGATATACGTCTATGCAGTCAGCTCTGCCGTCAAGCTTTGCGATAATATTCTCCGAACAGTCGGGATACTCCTCCGAATCGTACGCAATTATTCCGTCGTACTGCAGAATCTCCGTATACTGCTTGTCTATGATGTCGTTTACGCTGTCGAAAAGCGCACAGCCCGTAAGCAGCAGCGCCGTACAGCCCGCTATTCCGATAACGCTCATAAACATCTTCCGCTTGTATCTGAAAAGATTTCTCGTAGTTACCTTGTTGCTGAAATTAAATCTTTTCCATATGAACGTAATCCGTTCAAGGAAAATGCGCTTGCCCTGCTTGGGAGGCTTCGGACGCATAAGCTGTGCGCTCTGCTCACGGAGCGCCGACGAACACGCCGCATACACCGTGACAGCGATAGCCGCCGTGCAGGCGAGCACAGAAATAAACGCAAGGTCAAGCTGATACGGAAGCATCATGTCCCCGAGGTCGTACATCATCGAATATGCCGTGATAATCGTTGCGGGAAATACCTTCATTCCGACAAGATAACCAAACACAGCACCCGCAAGCGCCGCCGTCACAGCATAGAACATAAACTTGAAAATAATACTGCCGTTGCCGTAGCCAAGGGCTTTGAGCGTACCTATCTGCGTGCGCTGCTCCTCAACCATTCTCGACATCGTGGTAAGGCACACAAGCATCGCCACAAGAATAAAGAACACAGGGAAAACCGTCGCTATATTCGCTATTCTGTCAGCGTTGCTGCCGTACTCCGTATAGCCGGGGTTGTCGCCTCTGTCAAAAACGTACCATTCTATTTCCTTCAGCTCGTCAACCTCTTTTTCCGCATCGGCTATTTCCTTTTCTGCGTCGGCTATTTCGGCGTATGCGTCAGCCTTTTCCTTTTCAAATTCCGCAAGGCCGTCGGCGTACTCGGCATAACCGTCCTCATACTCCGCAAGTCCGTCCTCGTACTTTTGCCTTGCGTCAGCCAGCTCCTTAATGCCGTTTTCATATTCCTTTTCTGCGTCGGCAAGCTGTATCTCCGCATCGGCAAACTGCCGTTCTGCCTCGGCTTTCTGCTCTGCAAGCTCTTTTTCGCCGTCGGCAAGCTGTGCTCTGCCCGAATCTATTTCGGCCTTTGCGGCGTCAAGCTGTGCTTTCACTTCATCAAGCTGCATTTTTGCCGTTTCCAGCTGAACTCTGCCGCTTTCAAGCTGTGCGCCGTACGCTTCAAATTCGGCGGCCTGCGCATCGTACTGCGCCTTTGCCGCTATATACATTTCGTTCGTTTCGCCGTATGCCGCTTTCAGCATTTCAAGCTGTGCCGCCGCCTCGTCAAGCTGCGCCCTGCCCGCCT
>JAZNLN010000198.1:0-7190 GCA_045579125.1 Ruminiclostridium sp. | reverse complement strand
AGTTGCAAAGCTGTATTGTCTTCCTAAGACCGCTTGGCCTCCGACTTAGTATCAATATGCTCCTGCAGGACGAGACAGCTCCCGTTATCTGGAGAGGTTCTCTTATTGCGGGAACAGTAAAGCAGTTCTGGACGGACGTGCTCTGGGAAGATGTGGATTATATGTTCGTTGATATGCCTCCCGGAACAGGCGACGTGCCTTTGACTGTGTTCCAGTCGTTTGCGATTGACGGCATTGTTGTTGTAACGTCCCCGCAGGAGCTTGTTTCTATGATTGTCGAAAAGGCTGTAAAGATGGCGGATATGATGGATATTCCCGTGCTTGGTCTGGTTGAAAATATGTCGTATTTCGAATGCCCCGACTGCGGAAAAAAACACAGTATCTTCGGCGAAAGCAATATCGAAAAAACCGCCGCAGCATACGGTATTGAAAAAACAGTAAAGCTTCCGATAAATCCGCAGGTTGCCGCTTTATGCGACGACGGAAACATCGAACAGCTCGACATTGCCGAAATGTCCGATTTCACGGCATTTCTTGAAAAGCTTGATTAAAATATAAGAAAATAAAAACAAAGGAGTAACGCAGATGCAAAACCATTTTCCTCATCTAATCGACCTTGACGACTACACACCGCAGCAGTGGCGGGAAATTCTCTCTCTCGGTCATGCAATAAAGGACGCTCCGCTTATCTATGCGGGCGCATGCAGAGGCAAGATAATGGGAACACTTTTCTATGAGCCGTCAACACGGACGCAGATGAGCTTTCAGACGGCTATGCTTCGTCTCGGCGGAGGAATTATCGGTTTTGACAACCCAAGCACATCATCGGTTGCAAAGGGCGAAAACCTCAAGGATACGACAAAAATCGTCAGCGGTTATTCCGATATTGTTGTAATGCGGCATTATCTTGAGGGTGCAGCAAAATCAGCGGCACTTACGGCCGACTGCCCTATTATTAACGCAGGCGACGGCGGTCATCTTCACCCCACGCAGACGCTGACTGACCTGCTTACGCTCCAGGAGGAAAAAGGCGCTCTGGACAACCTTACGGTAGGATTCTGCGGCGACCTTAAAAATGGCAGAACAGTTCACTCACTGCTGAAAGCGCTCGCTTGTTTCAAGGGCAACAAATTCATCCTTATATCCACTCCCGAGCTCACGCTCCCGACATACATCAAGGATTTTATCTCCGCAACAGGCTCGGAATATACGGAATATCAGACGCTCGAAGAAGCTATCCCCAAGCTGGATGTGCTGTATATGACAAGAATTCAGCGTGAGCGTTTCGCAAGCCTCGAAGAGTACGAAAAACAGAAAAATGTGTACTGTCTTGATACAGCGAAAATGAAACTCGGAAGAAAGGATCTGGCAGTGCTTCATCCTATGCCGAGAGTTGACGAGATAGAAATTGCAGTTGACGACGACCCTCGTGCCCTCTATTTCAAACAGGCAAGCTACGGAATGTATGTAAGAATGGCGCTTATTCTCTACATGCTCGACTACAAACCGCAGACAAAACCCCTGCTCAAGGGAAAGATATACAACGATTTCTGCTGTAAAAATCCGAAATGCATCTGCTCATCAGAGCACTACCTGCCCCACAGCTTCCGCAGTCAATCAGACATGCTTATTTGTGACTACTGCGACGACCGCCTGCTTATATAGCGTGCAGCGATAAATTCATAAAGAATATACAACGCCCCTTTAGCATATAAATCAGTAAATGATTTTTTGCAAAGGGGCGATATTGTGTCTGAATCGACAAAGAAACTCCCGGAGAAAATGTGGGAGACAAAACAGGAAAGATGTGTAAGCCTCGGAGAATATATAGTAAAGAACAATGCAACGGTAAGGAATGCGGCAAAGCTTTTCGGAGTAAGCAAAAGCACAGTTCATCAGGATATAACGTCAAGGCTTGAAAAAGTCAACCCCGCACTGTATAAAAAAGTACGGCAGGTGCTCGAAGTCAACAAGCAGGAAAGGCACATACGGGGCGGACAGTCAACAAAGAAAAAATACAGCGAAATGAAAGCAAGATGATCGAAATGCATACAAAAAGCCGCTGTCAGCGTACAACGGTACACCGTGCGGCTCTCTGCAAAGAAAGTTAAAATACTTTTGCCAAGCCTTTTCTACGGGCTTGGCAAAACAATTTTACATGCTTTTTTAATTTTACTGCCGCAAACTATTACAACACAATTTGCGGCGCATTAGTTTATTGACAGACTGAAAAGGGAGTGTAAACTCCCGTTTTCTTATAAAAGACTCTTGGGGTCGTAGCCGGGCTTTTCAAAAACCTTGTCGGGCTTATCGGTAATTTCAGCCTTGAAAACATCCTGCCATTCCTCGGCTGTGTAATCCTCGACCGTAACGGAAATGTAGGTTTCGCTTGCTCCGATTGCTTCGGAAAGCGCCTTTTTGACTGCTGCGGCAGCCTTTACCTTCTGCTCCTCGGTTCTGCCCTTGAGCATCTTAATTGCAATATGCGGCATTGCTTATTCTCCTTTCTAAAACGGATATTGCTTCATCAAGCGACTTGCACTTGATTGTTTTTGCCTGTAATTCCTCGGGGATTTCTTTCATATCGGGAATGTAAATACATTCCATTCCCGCCGCAAGCGCCGATTTAACTCCGTTTTCGCTGTCCTCGAAAACAATGCATTCATCGGGCGTGCAGCCCAGCTTTTCCGCCGCCTTTAAGAATATATCGGGAGCGGGCTTGCCGTTTTCGATTTCATCGCCGCCTACAATGTCCCCTAACCTGTCGGCAATGCCTGTGTGTTTAAGGCAGAATTCGGCTTCGGCATGCATTGAGGATGTAGCGACAATCGTTTTAAGACCTGCGACCTCGATGTAATCCGCCAGCTCGAAAAAGCCTTTCTTTATGGGTATTCCGTTCTTTATCTCGTATTCCCTCACCTTTTCGTTGACATAAACATAATGCTCGTTTATATCAAATCCGTCGCCGAAATATCCTTTCAGCAGAGTATCCATTGAGGGATAGTTCAGACCGATACAGAGTTTCAGAATTTCATCCGTTGCGGGATAGCCCCTTTCGCAGAGCACATCAACCCACATGCGGAGATGCAAAGGCTCCGTATCTATTATAGTTCCGTCCTTGTCAAATATTACAGCTTTAAGCAATTTCATCCATCCTTTTCTGCGAGCACCATAGACGTATACGGCGGTACCTCGACTCCGCCGCCGAGATTGTATTCCGTATTCGTCAGCAGGTCAATATAAGTCTTGCCGATATTTACGTTGAACGTAAACGATGCATCGTCGGCGTTAATCATCACAACAACCGATTTTCCGTTATATTCCCGTATGAATGACAGCTGTCCGTTGGCAAGCTGCAGCTGTCTGTAACCGCCCATGCACAGCGGCTCGCTTTCTGTATGTATTTTTGACAGACGGGATATGTGCATAGCCAGCGCCTCATCACTGCCTGCGCAGTACTTACGCCTCAAATCTGCGTCGCCGCATGCTTTATCACCGTCGATTCCGTACTCGCTGCCGTAATACACAGCGGGAATTCCCGGCATTGTGAAAAGCAAAGTATATATAAGCGGGAGATGCTTTTTATTGGTGAGCATTGTAGCTATTCTGCTTACATCGTGATTATCAACAAAGCAGTACAGATGCTTTCCTCTGTATATGCACCAGTTTTCGCCGCCGAACTGACGGTTGAGCGAATACGCTATTTCAAACATATTCAACTCGTTAAAGCTGGAATACAAACCCTTGTAACATTCGTAGTTGGTTACGCTGTCAAGCATTTCGGGATTCATCCACTTGTTGTAATCCCCGTGGAGCGTTTCGCCAAGCAGGAAGAAATCGCTTTTCAGCCCCTTGCAGTGAGCGTGCAGCTCTTTCAGGAAATTAAGGTCCAGGCAATATGCAACATCAAGCCGCAGACCGTCTATGTCAAACTCGCTGACCCAGCCGGAAATGCAGTCCTTGATATAATTCTTTACATCGGAATTGTAAAGGTTCAGCTTGACAAGTTCGTAATGCCCTTCCCAGCCCTCGTAATAAAATCCGTCGTTAAAAACCGAATTTCCCTCACGAAGATGAAACCAATCCTTGAAACTGCTGTCCCAGCGTTTTTCACGGAGATCTCTGAACTTGCCGAACTCTCGTCCGACATGATTGAACACACCGTCCAGCACGACTTTTACTCCGTTCTCGCGAAGAGCGTCGCATACCCTTCTGAAATCGTCGTTTGTGCCCAGACGACGGTCGATTTTTGTGTAATCAACCGTATCGTAGCCATGCTCGACCGATTCGAACACAGGCCCGAAGTACACTGCATTGAAACCGCATTCAACTATATGAGGTATGTTTTCGATTATGTCAAGTATCCTCGATTTCGGCTCCGATGTAAAATCGTTCATCGGCTCACAGCCGCAGTAGCCGAGGGGATAAATGTGATAAAACGAGGCTTTTTCAAACCATTCCACTGTTAATTCTTCCTTTCACGAAGCGCCTTTAAAACTGCGGCGGCCGTTCTTTCCTCCGCCTCGATAAAATTTACGGGCTCGTTGATGTATTCAAGATAATGAGCGTCCGAATCGGTTATCACATTGCATTTTTTAAGATACGGATGCTTTTCCCGCAGCTCGTCAAGATAACCTATATGCTTCAGCTCAAAACAGGTAAACCTGCTGTCCTCGGGCACAAAACCGAGGTTTGCAAGCAAGCTGTTTGCGTTTTTTTCGATATGAGCAGGAATCATTATGCCGCCGTACTGCTCGCATAAATCATACACCTTTTCAAAGTCAATATCCGTTGCGTTTATAAGCAGAGTTTCCTCCTCGCCTATGACTTCATCATCCTCGTTTACAATCTGCTGTCTGCCGAAGATTTCGGGATTATTTTCAATACCACGGTATTTTCCCTCAACATATTCGCCGAAGCTCATCGCCGAATCAAGCTTATCAAACAAGCACAGCACATGCACTTCTTCGTCTGTCGTAAGCTCCATGCCGAACAGCGCAATCACACCGTACGCCTCCGCAAGCTTTGCGACCGCAGGACAGTTTTTGCACGAGCAATGGTCAGTCACCGCAATCACATCCAGCCCCTTAAGCGCCGCCATACCTACAATATTCGACGGCAGCATATCATCGTCGCCGCACGGCGACAGACAGGAATGAATGTGCAAATCGTAGCTTAATTTCATTTCATTGCCTCATATAAGGACAGCGCCGCCTCAAAAATCGGGGTATCGCCCGCAGACAGGACTGTAACCTTCTGCTGCTCCGCCTTTGCGGCGGCATTAGCGTCAAGTATTGCGCCCTCGCATAAAATCACGCACGCACAGTCGGCAAGCACCGATACGGCAATAGTGTTCACATTCCCCATAACCGTGAACCACGCACATCCACTGCTTGCCTTGCTCATCGCAAAGCTTAACAAATCGCATGCAAAAGGCTTGGTTATCTCTGTATCGCCGTTTCCACCGTCGTTTACAACCTCAAACATTTGTTTTTCAATAATTTCCGCTACTGTCATTTTAAATATATCCTTTCAAAATCAGCATAATCCATCATCTACATAACCTTCTTCGGATATTTTGTTCAGATATTCACGAAGTATGAACGTACAATCTCTTTCCGACGCAAGTCCACGCACTATATCCTCAGCAAGCGCCTTGCAGGTCGGAGCGCCGCAGGAGCCGCAGTCAAGTCCCGGGAATTTTCCGCACAGCTCTTCGACCTTCTGCATTTTATCAAAGCTTTCGGCAAAATTCCTGCCAAGCTTGAAAACAGGTCTGTATTCAATCGGCTTTTCAAAAAATGCACGATTTACATATTTTCTGCCTACATGGTTTCTCGCAACGGGCAGATATTTACACAGCTTTTTCAGCTTTGCCTGCGCCACATACGGATTTTCAACCGTCAGCACTCCGCCCACACAGCCTCCGCTGCATGCGTTAAGCTCAATAAAATCAAGGTCGGTGAACTTCTGGTCCTCAAGGTCTTCAAGAACTCTGATTACATTTTCAATACCGTCTGCGGCAAGATAGCTGTCGGTAAGAAGTCCTCCTGCCTCTCCGCCGCTGATACCCCAGCCTACGCCTATTCTGCCCGAATGAACGTAATCTATTTCCAGGTCATCCTCGTGTGTCATAAACGGCAGGAGTCTCGGGTATATATCTTTGATTGCAACAACTGCGTCAACATCGGATTTTTCAATGCCGATAGAGGATTTGCATGCCGTAACCTTTGCAGGACAGGGGGAAATGAAGATTATTCCTATCTTTTCGGGCGGCAGTCCCGTTTTCTGAACAGCCATGGTTCGTGCCATATCCGCCGCTATGTCTACGGGAGCATTGAACGGTAGAAGATGCGGAATAAGATTCGGAAAACGCACCCTTATAAGCCGCACAATGGTCGGACAAGCTGTACTGATAAACGGTTTTTCGGACTTGTGCTCCTCAACGTAGTTTCTCGACATCTCCGAAACCATTTCCGCCGCCGCCGTAACCTCGTATACGTCGTCAAAGCCCATTTTCACCAGCGCACGAAGAATAATGTTTGCGTCGTCTATATTGTTGTACTGTCCATACAGAGCGGGTGCAGGAAGTGCAACGGTATATTCATAATCATCCAGCACCGCCAGGCTGTCATATGTAGCCTGTTTAGCGTGATGCGGGCATATTCTTATACATTCGCCGCAGTCAATACAGAATTCCTTTGTTATAACAGCCTTGCCGTTATGAACCCGTATCGCCTGCGTCGGGCATCTTTTTATACAGTTAATACAGCCCATGCAAAGCGAGCTGTCAAGATGCACCGAATGAAAAAATTCATCCATCGGAGCAAACCTCCTTTACTGACCGAGAAATACCTTCATTGTAACCGTAGTGCCAACGCCGATTTCGGTTTCAATCTTCATATCATCGCTGTATTTCTTCATATTGGGCAGACCCATGCCCGCTCCGAAGCCAAGCGTTCTGATATTGTCGGGCGCCGTAGAAAAGCCTGCCTGCATAGCCTGCTCAATATCCTTGATACCGGGTCCTTTATCCGCAAGTATCATCGTAACGGCATCCTTACTTATTTCGACGGTAATCGTGCCGCCGTTTGCATGGATAACCATGTTGATTTCACCCTCGTACATGGAAATCGCAACCTTAAGTCGGATCGTAGCCATGTCGTTCTGTGGGCCAAGGAGGTGCAAAG
>JAZNLN010000197.1:0-12102 GCA_045579125.1 Ruminiclostridium sp. | reverse complement strand
GGCGGCGTTCTCCCCATGATTACATCCTGCTCACCCGGCTGGATCAGATACTGCGAAGCATACTACCCCGAATTCATCCCCAACCTTTCTTCGTGCAAGTCTCCTCAGCAGATGACAGGCGCTATGACAAAGGCTTACTGGGCACAGAAGATGGGCGTTGACCCCGCAAAGATTGTTAATGTATCCGTAATGCCCTGCACTGCCAAGAAGTTCGAAATCGGCAGAGAAAACCAGGGTAACAACGGTCTTGCTGACGTTGATATCGCTATCACAACAAGAGAGCTTGTTAAGATGATTAACAAGGCAGGTATCCGTTTCAACGAGCTTGAGGACGCAACATTCGATTCTCCTCTCGGCAACGGTACAGGTGCTGCTGTTATCTTCGGCGCAACAGGCGGCGTTATGGAAGCTGCTCTCAGAACAGCTGTATGGAAGCTTACAGGCGAAAACGACGATTCTCCCATCGAATTCAAGGAAGTTCGTGGCGTTGACGGCGTTAAGACTGCTACATACAACGTTGCAGGCATGGATATCACAGTTGCTGTTGCCTCCGGTCTTGCAAACGCAAAGACACTCCTCGAAAAAATCAAGGCAGGCGAAATCAAGGCTCAGTTCGTTGAAATCATGGCTTGTCCCGGCGGCTGCGTAAACGGCGGCGGTCAGGTTATCGTTCCCGCTGATGTTCGTAACTTCACAGACATCAGAGCAGAACGTGCAAAGGCTCTTTACAGCCTCGACGAAGGCCACAAGGTTAGCAGAAAGTCTCACGAGAGCGCTGACGTTAAGCAGGCTTACGCTGAATTCCTCGGCGAAGTAGGCGGACACAAGGCTCATGAACTTCTCCACACAACCTACAAGGCATCCAACCTCGTTAAGTAATGAAATAAAAATAAATGCACTGTCGATTTTCGGCAGTGCATTTTTTATTCATTTATTTATCAGTTGTCGTTTTTCTGTGAAACAACTCTCGGATACCGACAAGAATAAGCAGAACCGAGAATAACTTTCGGAGTATTCCCTCGTCAAGTATTCCTGCAAGAAATGAGCCGCCGGCAACACCGAGTGCGCCGAATACAGCCATAGCGGGAATCGCTTTCCACTCAACAAGCTTGTTTTTGGTATGAATGACAACAGAAAGCAGCGCTATGGGAAGAAAAAACACGAGATTTATGCCCTGCGCCTGGAGCTGCCCGAAGTCTGCAAATGCCGTCAGATATACCAACAGCACAAACCCACCGCCAAGTCCCATGGACGCCGCAAGTCCGCCTAAAAATCCTATAATCAAGTTCACTGAAAAAATATCCTCACTGACGATACTATTATTATAACCCCGAAAATTCTGCGCAGTATGTTGTTATCTATTTTTTTCAGGAGAATGGCTCCCATAACTGCACCCGCAAGCCCCGGTGGGATAAAGCTCAATGCGTCGTTTAAGGGAATGTTCCCTCTTATAAAATACGCCGTACTCGAAACAAGACTTAAAAAGAATATAAGCGCCACAGATGTTGCGTGACTTTTTCTCGCATCAAAGCCCAGCCTGTTCAGAAGCGGTACGGCAACCACTCCGCCGCCTGACCCGAAAAAACCGTTCAGAAAACCGCAGAGTGCGCCGAAAATTCCTTTTTTCATAATATCACCCGATACTATTGTGCAGAAGAAAGACGAAAAAATACATAATACAGCAAAAATCACCTTACGGCTACCCATAAGGTGATTTTCATTTTACAACTGTTTTCTTACAACGGCGTACTCGTCGTCACTACGATAGTACGAACAGAAATCGGAGCTGCCTGTGAGGAAATTCCTCATTTCGTCCTCGTCAAGATTGACAAGACATTCGTAGCACTCGTAGTCCTCGTTGAATACATAATTAGCACAGCTTTCACAGCACGTCATAAAGCACCTCTTACAGCTTTGCGGTAAAGCCGATGTCGTCAAGCTCCTCTGCCGCCTTTGCCGCAACAGAATCATCAACCGTTACAGTCTTCGTTTCAAGGTTTACTTCCGCAGAAATGCCTGCCGCACCAAGTGCGTTTGTGATACGCTCCACGCACTTTTCACAGTGCATATCCTCAACAAAAATGTTTGCCATATTTTTTACCAGCCTTTCTTTTTATATAAACAGCCAATTTTACACCGACCGTTCAATTACAAATTATCTTACCTTTTTACGCAGACGCAATGCATTGGACACAACGCACACAGACGAAAAGGACATCGCAAGTCCGCCTATCATAGGATTAAGCAGCAGTCCGTTCAATCCGTAAAGTACGCCGGCCGCTATGGGGATTCCGATTGTGTTATAGAAAAATGCCCAGAACAAATTTTGCTTTATAATACGCATTGTTCTGCGGCTTAATTTTACAGCCGTCACAACATCACGCAAATCGGACTTCATCAGAATTATATCCGACGCCTCTACCGCAATATCGCTGCCCTTTCCTATTGCACAGGAAATATCCGCCTTTGCAAGAGCAGGTGCGTCGTTTATTCCGTCTCCGACCATGAGCACTTTTTTTCCGCCCTGCCGCAGACGCTCAATAACTGCCGCTTTTTCCTCAGGCAGGACTTCTGCCTCGATTTCATCTATTCCCGCCTTACGGGCTATGTGCACGGCGGTAGATTTGCTGTCGCCCGTAATCATAACGACCTTAATTCCCTGCTGTTTCATCATTGAAATTGCTTCAGCGCTCGTTTCGGCAATCTCGTCCGCAACAGCAATTATTCCAAGCGGTACGCCGTCGGCAATAACATAAACCATTGTCTTGCCCTCGGACGACAGTCTGTCGCAATGCGGGAGGTATTCCGAGCAGTCGGCCATACTTTCTGCGGCAGACGGACTGCATACATTTATCACCCGACCGTCTGAAAGAACAGCGCTTACGCCTTTTCCTGCAAGCGTTTCAGAGCTTTTGACCGTAAGGTCAGAGGCTATCCCTCTCTTATTAGCTTCAGAAATAACTGCGTCCGCAATAGGATGCGCAGTCGTTCCCTCTGCAAGTGCCGCAAGAATTAAAAGCTCGCTTTCGTCAGCTGAAACAATGTCAGTAACGACAGGAACACCCTTTGTAATGGTACCCGTTTTATCAAGCGCAATTATGTCAACAGCGTGCGTAGTTTCAAGCACTTCGCCGTTTCTTATAAGAATACCCGACGTTGCGGCAGACCCCGTCGCCGTCATAACAGCAGTCGGGGTAGCAAGCCCAAGCGCACACGGACACGCAATAACCAGCACCGACGTGAATATCCGCAAAGCAAAGCTGAAATCCTGTCCGAGTATCAGCCATACAGCCGCCGCAATAACCGCTATTGTCATAACAACAGGAACGAATATTCCCGCAACCTTATCAGCAAGACGTGCAACAGGAGCTTTTCCGCCCTGCGCCTCCTCGACAAAACGTATAATTTTTGCAAGCGTTGTATCCTCGCCTGTCCGTGTTATTTTAATGTGCAGAGAATGCGACAGGTTGACGCTCCCGCCAACAACAGCGTCGCCGATTTTTTTGTAAACAGGCATGCTCTCGCCCGTCAGCATTGACTCGTCTATATTGCTTTCGCCGTCGGTTATTACTGCGTCAAGAGGTATTCTGTCCCCTGCCCGCACCATAACCGAATCGCCTGCATTAAGCTCGGAAACAGGGGTTTCAACCGTAACTCCGCCGATTTCAAGCAGTGCTGTGTCAGGCGTGAGCCGAACGAGCTTTTCAATGGCTGCGCCTGTCTTTTTCTTGCTTCTCGCCTCGAAGTACTTGCCGAGCATTATAAGTGTGATTATGACCGCTGACGATTCAAAATAAAGATTGTGAACACAGTGCGGATTATCGCTTATCAGAAACGTCATGACAAGACTGTATAAAAACGAACTGCCGCTGCCGATTGCAACAAGCGTGTCCATGTTCGGATTGCCGTGGATGAGCGATTTTATGCCGCCTGTGAAAAATTCATGTCCGATGAAAAGAACAGGCATACTTAAAACCAGCTGAATTAAGGCAAAATTCACAGGGTGGGTTTTCATGCTGATAATATCGGGCACAGGAAGATTTTCAAAAATCATCTGACCCATAGAAATATAAAGCAGCAGTCCCGAAAAAACTGCCGCCGCAATTATCATTTTCGGCGTAAATCTTTCCTTTTCTTCCTTCTTCTTCTCCGCCTTTTTTTCCTCACGGACAAAAGGCTCAATACCGAAACCCGCCTTCTCTACCTTTGGCATTATCTTTTCAGGTCCACATTTTCCCTCATCATAAACAATCGTCATTATCCCCGTCGCAAGGTTTACCTCGCTTGAAACTACTCCGTCAAGCTTGCGGGTTACCCTTTCGACCGCACTGGAGCATGCGGCGCAATGCATTCCTGTTATTCTGTAAGTTTCTTTTTTCATAAAATCACCTTTTAAATTATACATCAAAAAAATGCAGGTGTCAAATGTTAGGCTTAGCATACAATTAAGGATTGGATAAAAAAATAACTGCCGTGCGGCAGTTATTTCGTATTTAGTATTGTCAAAGCATGAGCGCTTATCCCTTTAATATTTCCTCAGTTCTGCCCGATTTAATAAGCTCAAGCGTACCGTAGAACTGACAGCTTATCATAGCATGCACTTCTTCATCGGGGAACTTGCACATATCACTCGCAATAAGTGAACCTATTCCGTATGTGTATATCCATACATGTCTGAAAAGCTGCATTGCTTTGTCGTGCGGTAAGCCGTATTCGCTCTCAATATTCTGAACGCATTTTACAGCCGTGTCGCCAAGATTCTGAAATATATCGTCAAACGAGGATGACTCGGGCTTTTCGGTCATAAACAGCAGACGGTAAAGCTTCGGCTGTTCCTTGGCAAACAATATCATCTGCAAGCCGACCCGCTTGAAAAAAGGCGAGCAATCGCTGACTTTCTCGGAGTATTCATCAAACTTCGAAACAGCTGCTTTCCGTACCTCTGACAAAAGCTCACCCATACTTTTAAAAGTAGTAAAAATAGGGCAAGTCGACGTTCCGAGTACTGCGGCAAGCTCTCTTGCAGTAAGCGCTGAAACACCTCTATCGGCGGCAAGCTCCATTGCCTGCATTACAATTTGTTCTCTCGTATATTTTGCTTTTGGTGGCATAATCAATCTCCGTTCTATAACATTTGTTTTATTGTAGCAGAAATATATGTTTTTGTCAATAGTAAATGTTATAAAAGTTTCATATAATTTATTTTTTCGTCAAAATATGACAGCGACTGCACCATCTTTTTGTTATATATTAGCTGTTTTATCTCCTCCGGGGCAAGCCAAACAGCCTCAGATACTTCGTCAGTATCAGCATCCGAAAGCATTATATCGCCGTCGTATTCAAACAGCCATACATCAAGAATATCACAATACTTCTTCCCGTTGCCGGATTTTCTGACTTCGGAAAAAACGAGCCTTCCATCTTTTTCATTCAGTCTTACGCCTATCTCCTCTTTCGCCTCACGGATAGCGCCGTGCAGGCTATCCTCTCCGCTGACGACAGAACCGCCTACACACTCATACATAAGCGGATAAGTCGGACGGTCGGCAGAGCGGCGGGAAATGATATATTTTTCGTCGCTGTTTTTTATCCAGACATGCACTACAAGATGATAACAATTTTCGGGCATTTCCTCACCCCTGGTCATTATCCTTCCTGTCAGCTGTCTGTCGTAGGTATATAAATCCCAAAGCTCCATTTTCACCTCTCAAAAAAAGAAAGACCGCACGTATAATGCAGTCTTTCATTTATGCAATAAGCGTATTCAGTAAAGAACTTACTTGAGTTCAACTGTTGCGCCGGCTTCTTCGAGCTTAGCCTTGATTTCTTCAGCTTCTGCCTTGGAAGCGCCTTCCTTAAGAGCCTTAGGAGCTGCTTCAACGAGTTCCTTAGCTTCCTTAAGACCGAGACCGCAGATGTCCTTAACAGCCTTGATAACGTTCATCTTGTTGTCGCCGAAGCTTGCAAGAATTACGTCAAATTCTGTCTTTTCTTCAGCTGCTGCTGCGCCGCCTGTTGAAGGACCAGCTGCAACCATAGCTGCTGCGGATACGCCGAATTCTTCTTCTAATGCCTTAACTAAATCGTTAAGCTCTAAAACTGTTAATTCCTTAACGTCTTCTACTAACTTTAAAACCTTTTCTGAAGCCATTTTAATAATCCTCCGTAAAATAAATTTGTGTTATGCTGCAATAAAATGATTATGCAACTGTTTCTTCGTTCTTCTTTGCAATTTCGCTTGCTGCGATTGCAAGTCTCTGCATGGGAGACTGAAGCATAAAGAGAAGCTTGGAAACGAGAACTTCCTTGCTGGGAAGCTTTGCGTATTCTTCAACAACCTTTGTGTCAACAGCATCCTTGCCGATAAAGCCTGCCTTGATTGTGAACTTTCCTTCAGAGCCTTCAGCCTGCTTGAATAAAATCTTGGGAGCGGAAATAATGTCGTCCTGAGAAATTGCAATAGCTGTTGTTCCTTCGAGATGTTCGTCAAGACCTGCGATGTTTGCCTTTTCAAAAGCTCTCTTGAGAAGTGTGTTCTTAACTACGAAATAGTCAACACCTGCTTCACGAAGAGACTTACGGAGAACTGTGTCTTCAGCAACCGTAATACCCTTGTAGTCAACAATTACACCGCCTGCAGCACTTTCAAGCTTTGCAGCTAATTCATCAACGTACTGCTGTTTCGACTGTAATACCTTTTCGCTGGGCATTGTCGTGACCTCCTTTATTGATTTTGCTGTTATCAATAACGAGTTGAAAAAGAAAAGTCCTTTTACTGCATAAAGACAGAAAAGGACTGAAATATCTTATCTCAATTCCTCGGCAGGCGGCGAACCGTTAGCGTATAAACGACCTGCTTTCTTTAGAACAGCAGATACATTATAACACATTGTTTGTCGCCTGTCAAGTGTTTCTTAAAATATTTTATTTGAGATATACCATAACCATCATCCAGACACGCTTGTTATTTACCTTGACATTTGCAATGCCCATCCTGGTAAGTAAGCCGTCCTTGAGAAGACTTACGCTGCTATTGTTCTGAATAACGCTGTTGAAGAATGCCTGAGGATCTCTGAAACCATTGCCGTAGAACTGACCTGCGTACATAAACGAAACCTTGTACTGATCGAGAACTGTATTCCAGATTGTGCGGTCGGGACGTGATGAAATGTAACCATAACCGTACTCATATGCTCTCTTCAGAGCAACACGGCAAAGAACAGGATCGACAACAACCTGGCTGTTTATGTTGTTGCTCTTTCTGAACTGATTTACAAGAACTGCCATGTCATTTACATAGCTTTCGATTGTAAAATCGCCTGTAAGCGGAACATTTGGGATACCGTAGTTGTCAAGCTCGGGCTCTTCCTTATCGTCGTCATCCTTCTTTGATGAAGATGTGTTGGTCTTGGATGTGCTTGTGCTCTTCTTGTCGTCATCGTCGTCATCATCATTATCCTTTTCTCCTGCGGCAATATCAGCATCGTCGCCGGAGTCGGATTCCTCAAGATCGCTCTTTACATAAACGCTGTATGACTTTATCGAACTTCTCTTGTAACCATCCTTATAAGCAACAGCTCTGATTTTGCAGTTCTTGGAGATAATGAGCGAGCCTTCAAGAATATCGCTGTCCTCGTCGGGAGTTGAGCCGTCAAGTGTATAGTGAATTTCAGCATCCTCTGTGGGAGTTGAGATTGTTACCATGCTCTTTCCGTTATTGAGTTTCTTTTCGGAGAATTCAAGCGCTCTTACCTTGAGCTTAAGGTTTATCTTGATTGAAGAAACCTTTTTTCCATCGGGCGTAAATTCAATGGCACGGAACACACAGCCCGATGTCGTTTTAAGGCGCTTCTTATAAACGGAAGAATCCTCGTCAGGCTTTGAGCCGTCGGCGGTATATCTTATGATATTGTCGTCGTCCTGCTTTGTCAGGGTTATGTACGTTGCGCCCGAGGTGCCGTACTGAACCTTGTACTCGGTTATCTTTCCTGCGCTCACGCTCATTGTCAGTCCCGAAAAAACGGTAAGCACAACTGCGAGAGAAAGCATAACCGAAATCAGCTGCTTAATTTTTCTCATTTTTACCAAACCTTTCTTTTAATGCCGAATGCGCCTAAACGCACCGTACACCATACGCAAAGCATAAATGTACGTCCTAAATATACATATTTATATTAGCACACATTCCCTGCAATGTCAACATCTTATGGATTATTTCACTATATTGCATTATATGCACAAAACAGAATTCCGCCGCACTGTTTCCGCAGTACGGCGAATAATTAGAATATATTTTTTTCGCACTGATTTTGCGTGCAGCAATTATTTTGCAATAAGAGCCAGAACCGAAACAGTCTGTCTGATGTCTCCGTGAGTGGTGAATACCGACGGCGTAAATCTTACTGCACCGTGCTTTGCCGTGCCCGCTTTGCGGTGGCTGTAATATGCGCAGTGATACCCGCCCCGCATATATACGCCGTGTTCGCTTAATTTATATGCCAGCGTTTCGGACGGCATGCCCGCAATATTAAAAAGTACGATAGGCACACTTTTGCCGTCGATTGAGTCACCGTACAGAATAACGCCGTCAATTTTTGAAGCCAGAGAACGGAAAAGCCTGCAAAGCTCCATTTCGTGCCTGTAAATGTTATCAATACCCTTTGAGTTTACAAAGTCAATACCGTAACCGAGCGCAATAACCCCTGCGGTATTGATTGTTCCGCTCTCAAAACGTTCAGGTAATGCCTCGGGCTGAACAAGCTCGGATGAGTTTGTTCCCGTTCCGCCCTCTATCAGCGTGGACATTCTGTACTTTCCGTCTGTAATCATAAGCCCTGTCCCCATGGGGCCGTACAGGCTTTTATGCCCTGCGGCGCAGATAATATTTATGCCGTCAGACAGGCTTATCGGCAGTACGCCGCCGCCCTGTGCCGCATCAAGAATAAAGCATACGCCACGACGGCGGCAAAGCTCCCCTATTTTCCTATACGGCAGGATTTTTCCCGTAACATTGCTTGCCGCTGTGCATACAACCGCTACCGTACGCTTGCTGATAAGCTTTTCTATTGACGCCGCAGTCGCATCATCATCATCGAACGTTTTAGCCACGGAATACGTCACCCCGCTTGACGCAGCAAGACTGTATATCGGCCGCAGTACAGCGTTATGCTCAATGTCGGTTGTAATTATATGAGAGCCGCTGTGCGCTATCCCCTTTATAGCGGTATTGAGTGCGGCGGTGCAGTTGGGCATAAAAACAGTGTTCTGCGGCTCCGCACCGAAAAACTCGGCGCACTTTATTCTCGCCTCAAGAACAGCCTCCGATGTTTCAACGGACATTTTATGTCCCGACCGCCCCGGATTTCCTCCGTACCGCTCCGCCGCCCTTCGCAGATTGTTTATGACAAGCTGCGGCTTGGGATAAGTGGTGGCGGCATTGTCAAGATATATCATTGATTTCCCTCCTCACAGCGGAAAACAACGGGCGGCTAATCGTCATATACAATCTTTTTACACGCTATATTCACATTCGACAGCAGCCGACATATTTTTTCCGCATCTTCGTATACTCTTATACCGAACGTACAGCCGTTTCTGCCGCTTATTTTTTCAACACGGCTCTTTATTTTCAGCGACTGAAGATAACGCCTTGCCCTGCCCGCCGAGGTGAAAGAGTCTGTTGCAATAAAAGCAGTTTTCATTTGATACCTCCTTCCGATACAAATGTATCTATATATTTTATGCAGGATAATAATAAAGGTGCCGCAGACGGACATAATATGTTAATAAACAGGAAAGAAAGGTATGCGTATGATTGCTGTTATTCTTGCGGGAGGACAAGGCTCACGCCTGCGCCCGCTCACCTGCACCGTGCCGAAGCCTATGGTGCCTGTATGTTCAAGACCCGTTCTTGAATACATTATCAAACTGCTTTCGGGAAACGGCTGTGAAAAAGCTGTGCTCACGCTCGGATACCTCGGAGAAAAAATCGAAAAATACTTCCCCGATGGCAGTTTCTGCGGAACGGAGCTTGAATTTGTCTACGAGGATTCGCCGCTGGGTACTGCGGGCGGGGTCAGAAATGCTCTCGGAAAGGCCGATGACGATTTTATTGTTATAAGCGGCGACGCCATATGCGATTTTGATTTGAAAAAAGCATATGCCGCTCACAAGAAAAGCTTTGCTGACGCTACAATTATCGCAAAGCAGGTTGACGACCCGAGAGAATACGGACTTATTACCGCCGAAAACGGAATGATAACGGGATTCTGCGAAAAGCCGTCGTATACGGCGTGCGTGAGCGACCTTGCAAATACGGGGGTATATATCCTGTCGCCGTCCGTGCTGGAAATAATACCGAAAAACAAGCCCTGCGACTTTGCGAGGGATGTTTTTCCCGCTATGGCAAGAAAAAACATGAAGCTGATGTGTTTTGAGGAAAGCGGCTATTGGTGCGACATCGGGGATATAAATTCATATATGAAATGTCACCGTGATTTGCTGTGCGGAAAAGCACGGCTGAATCTGCCTGCCGGATTTACACATAACGGCGCATACATTTCTCCCGACGCCTCGGTTTCTTCCTCGTCGGTAATATCGGGAAACTGCGTTATTTCTGATTATGCCTGCATTTGCAGCGGAGCAAAAATAACGGATTCAATTATAATGCGTGGAGCATATGTGGGAGAAAATACTACGCTGAACGGATGTATTGTCGGAGAAAACGCCCGCCTTGAACATGGCGCAATGACATTCGAAGGCGCAGTAATCGGGGACAACTGCACCATAGGGAGAAATGCGGTAATATGCAGCGGCGTAAAGCTATGGCCAAACAAGCATATCGACGACGGAGAAACGGTAAACAAGAGCATAAAAATCGGCGAACAGCATACCGCCGTATACAGCGGAGGCAGCTTTTCGGGAGAAACGAACGCCGTAATTTCGCCCGAGCTTGCCGCAAAAATCGGCGGAGCGGTTTCTGTCGTTTCAAAGTACGGCATTGCTGTCGCCGCTGACAAAACTGCTGTCTGCAAGTCCATTAAATCAGCATTCTGCGCAGGTGTAACAGCCTCGGGGAAAATCTGCCACGATATAGAAAGCGGTAACATCCCCGCAATTTTAAACGCCGCAGAGCTTTGCGGATGTGATATTATCGTTTGCATAAACTGCAAGGAGCGGACAAATATAGAAGTATTCGCACGAGGCGGCCTGCCTCTGACAAGGGTTCAGGAACGGCTTATTGACGGAGCGCTGAACAGAGGCGAATACGTCACTGCGTCGTGGCGTGAGTTCGGAAATATCGTCCGAATCACAAGCGCAGAGCCGCTGTATATTTCCATGCTGCGGAACAGATTTGATTTTTCCTGCGGGTATAAGCTGTCCGTAAGCGGCGCAGGCAGCGCTGTATCACGCTTTGCCGAGAAATACGGTCAGGGCGGCACACCGCTGAAAATACGTCTGACTAACAACGGCAGTAAGGTGGAAATGCACAATGAAAACGGCTGTGCGGCCGATTATACAAAGCTTGTAATGCTTTGTGCAGAGGCGGAAATGAACAAAGGTAATGATATTGCTCTCCCCTATGATTTTCCGTCAGCCGCCGATGAGCTTTCCAAAAAATACGGCTGCCGCATACACAGATATTACGCCTCATCAAACGACGACAGCGACCTCACCGCCCGCAGAACAGCCGCAAAACAGCGTTTTCTCTATGACGGTCTGTACCTTGCTCTGAATGTTCTTGAATATCTGACTTATGAACAGATTTCTCTGCAACGTGCGCTTTCAGAACTGCCGGAGTTTGCCGTTTCCGACAAATTTATTAAAATAAACTGCCCGCCGCAGCGTATACTTTCAAGGCTGAATGCCAAAAAAGAAAAAGAGGGCGTCGTTATGGAGCGTGAGGGTGGATTTATCCGTGCCACGCCGTCAAGACTCGGAAATTCGATAAGGCTTATTTCGGAAAGCGTGAGCAGCGAAACAGCAAAGGAGCTGTGCGCAGAGGCAGAAACTGCAATAAGACGGATTATTTCCGAGTATGGAGCCGAGAAACGTCTGCCTTGACATTTTGTATTTTTTAGAGTATAATAGAAACTGATATTT
>JAZNLN010000196.1:0-6021 GCA_045579125.1 Ruminiclostridium sp. | reverse complement strand
GATGCACTGTTTTTTGTATGTTCCTGCAACTGGATGCTGGAATCTTGTTGGGTTGGTGGAGTTACCAGTGATGGAAACGTCAACACCTTCATGAGTCATAATTGCAACACCTTCAAGAACATCATTTGCACCGTAGCAACGAACTTTTGAACGATCGCCATCAGAATATTTCTTTTCACGAACGATTTTAAGCTCTGTTGTATAGAAATCGTATTCTGTTTCAACGTATGTGAAGCCGTTGATACGAGAAATAATCATAGCAGCATCTTTTCCAAGGCCGTTGAGGATAACCTGAAGAGGTTCTTTTCTTACTTTGTTTGCTGTTCTTGCGATACCGATTGCGCCTTCAGCGGCAGCAAAGGATTCGTGACCTGCGAGGAAGCAGAAGCACTTTGTTTCTTCTTCGAGGAGCATTGCGCCGAGGTTGCCGTGACCGAGACCAACCTTTCTGTTCTCTGCAACGGAGCCGGGGATGCAGAATGCCTGTAAGCCTTCGCCGATAACGGCAGCAGCTTCGCTTGCCTTCTTAACGCCCTTCTTGATAGCGATTGCTGTACCGAGTGTGTATGCCCATACAGCGTTTTCAAATGCGATGGGCTGTACGCCCTTTACAATCTTTTCAACATCTATACCCTTGGAAAGGCAGAGATCTCTTGCTTCTTCGATTTCCTTCATTCCAAGTGTTGCAAGACAAGCAGAGATTTTGTCTGCACGTCTTTCCTGTCCTTCAAATTTAGCCATGACTATATCCTCCTTCTCTTATTCTTCTCTGGGGTCAATCTTCTTTACAGCATCGTCATATCTGCCGTACTGACCGCAGTTAGCCTTGTATGCTTCGTCGGGTGTCTTGCCGTGACGGATGTCTTCGAGCATCTTGCCAACTCTTACGAACTGGTAGCCGATAACCTCGCCGTTTGCATCAAGACCGATGGATGTAATATAGCCTTCAGCCATTTCCATGTAACGAACGCCCTTTGCCTTGGTTGAGAAGATGGTACCAACCTGCGAGCGGAGACCCTTGCCGAGGTCCTCAAGACCTGCGCCGATAGGAAGACCGTTTTCGGAGAAAGCAGTCTGTGTACGGCCGTATACAATCTGGAGGAACAGCTCACGCAAAGCAACGTTGATAGCGTCGCATACGAGGTCTGTGTTGAGCGCTTCGAGGAGTGTCTTGCCGGGGAGGATTTCGCCTGCCATAGCGGCGGAATGTGTCATACCGGAACATCCGATTGTTTCAACGAGCGCTTCTTCGATGATACCGTTCTTTACGTTAAGCGTAAGCTTACATGTACCCTGCTGGGGTGCGCACCAGCCGATACCGTGTGTAAGACCGCTGATGTCTGTGATTTCCTTTGCCTTTACCCACTTGCCTTCCTCGGGGATAGGTGCGGGACCGTGGTTGCAGCCCTTTGCAACTACGCACATTTTTTCAACTTCGTGTGAATAACAACTCATGCTTTAAAAGCTCCCTTCATGATAGTAGCGGACAAGTCCGCAATACATTTTATATTATACCCTATTTGCGTGACTTTTGCAAGAGGTTTTGACATAAAAATATCAATTCTGTGCAAATCGCTCACGCTGTCCGCCTTACTTGCCGTCCCCGAACAGGTTTTTTACGCCCCTGCTGATACCCGAACCTATCGTTTTTGCGGCCTCTTTTCCGTTTTGTGCGGTTGTTTTTACTGCGTCGGACTTTGCGAACTCCGTGAATTTTTCGCCGAACTTGCTTATGCCTCCGCCGATTTTCTCAACCGCATTGTCGTACTTTGATTTTTCGTCTGCCATAATTCTTTTCCTTTCTGCGTTATGCTTAATAGTTTGAGAGTATTTCCCTCATTATTTCAAGCGGCTTTTCGCTCGCTTTGAGCTTTATCTTCATGCTTATCCTGCCGACGAGGTTAAGCTGTACCCTGCCGTCAAGCTGTGCGGTAAGCGCCGAAACCTTCTTCATATCGGGCTTTTCGACGTAAAAGCTTATCGTGTCGCCGTTCTGCACGATTTCGGTTATGCCGCTTTTCTGGGCCATATTGCGGAGCTGTGCGACCTCTATAAGCCCATACACCGCCGTCGGAAGCTCGCCGTAGCGGTCTATAAGCTCGTCGGTCACGTCGTAGGCGTCGTCGTCGTTCTGAATCTGCGCTATTTTCTTGTAGCAGATGATTCTCTGCGCCTGATTTGAAATGTAGTCCTGCGGGATATATGCGTCGATTTTTACGTCCACGAGGCACTCGGGCTTTTCTTCCACAGGCTCGTTGCGCTCCTCTGCGACAGCCTCGTTGAGCAGTTTTACATACATATCGTAGCCGACTGCGGACATATGTCCCGACTGGCTCTGCCCGAGTATTGAGCCTGCGCCTCTTATTTCAAGGTCACGCATCGCTATACGGAAGCCCGAGCCGAACTTGGTGAACTCACGGATTGCGTCAAGGCGCTTTGAAGCGATTTCGGAAAGCACCTTTCCCCGCTTGAACGTGAAATATGCGAACGCACGCCTGTTTGTACGTCCTACTCTTCCTCGGAGCTGGTGCAGCTGTGCAAGCCCCATGTAGTCCGCATTTTCGATTATCAGCGTGTTGCAGTTCGGAACGTCCACGCCCGTTTCTATAAGCGTCGTGCAGACGAGCACGTCTATCTCCTGCTCAAGCAGCTTCTGCCACACCTCAAGCAGCTCGTCCTCGGTCATTCTTCCGTGCGCTATTCCGATTTTTGCCTCGGGAATCTGCTCGTGCAGCTTTGCGGCGCACTGCATGATGCTTTCGATGCGGTTGTGGATGTAGTACACCTGACCGTTGCGGCGGAGCTCCTTCATAATGGCGTTCGCTATCATTCCGTCGTCGTGCTCCATGACGTAGGTCGTGACGGGCTGTCTGTCTTGCGGCGGGGTTTCGATAACGCTCATATCACGGATACCCGACATCGCCATATTCAGCGTTCTCGGAATAGGCGTTGCGGAGAGCGTGAGAATGTCGACGCCGCTGAAATTTTCCTTGAATTTGTCCTTGTGGGTTACGCCGAATCGCTGTTCCTCGTCGATAATGACAAGCCCGAGGTTTTTAAATTCCACGTCGTCCTGAACAAGGCGGTGAGTGCCGATGACCATGTCAATCGTGCCTTTTTTGAGCTTTTCAAGGATTACTTTGACCTCCTTCGCTGTGCGGAAGCGGGAAAGGAGCTCGATGTTCACGGGAAATCCGTCCATTCTTTTCAGCACCGTCTGGTAATGCTGCCACGCAAGCACCGTCGTCGGACACAGCAAAGCGCACTGCTTTCCGCCCATTATGCACTTGAACGCACCACGCAGCGCAACCTCCGTCTTACCGAATCCAACGTCGCCGCAGAGCAGTCGTTCCATAGGAATTTCCCGCTCCATGTCGTGCTTGATTTCCGCTATGCAGCGCATCTGGTCGTCGGTTTCGACGTAGCTGAAATGGTTTTCGAAATCCTCCTGCTCGGCGCCGTCACGGTCGAATGCGTGCCCCTTGCTGTTAAGGCGCTTGGCGTAAAGCTCGATAAGCTCCGCCGCCATTTCCTTTGCCGCCGCCTTCGCCTTTGTTTTCGCCCTCTGCCACTGGTCGGTGTGGAGCTTTGAAAGCTTTACGGTCGCTGCGTCCGCATTGCCGATATATCTCGAAACGAGGTCAAGCTGCGTTACGGGAACATACAGCACGTCCGTTCCTGCGAATTTCAGCTTTATATAGTCCTTGCTTATCTTGTCGGTCGTCAGCTTCTGCACGCCCTCGAAAACACCTATTCCGTAGCTGTTGTGGACTACGAGGTCGCCGATAGCGATGTCGTTGAGGGAGTTGATTATCTCCGCCTTTTTGCGCTTTTTAGCGGCGGGAGCATTAAGCTTTCCGCCCGAGCTGACCGCCGTATGCGTGAGCATGGCGAGCTTTGCCTCGGGGTAGCTGTAACCTGCCGAGAGCGTACCGGGGGTTACATACACTCTCTTTGCGTACACCTTTGACGGCCCGGCCGAAAAATCGCAGAGTACATTATCCCGCCGCAGGTCGTCGCACAGCACCCGTGCCGCCTTTTCCGTGCCCGCAAACACAAGCACGCCGAAGCCCTTGCCGATATAATCCCGCACCTCGTCAAGCAGGGTCTTGTATGCCCCGCTCCACGGCGACAGCTGAACTGCGCTTGTATTTATAAGCTTGCCGAGGGACAGTCCGCCGCCACGCAAGAAGTTTTCCATGTAGCACACGCACTTTTCCGAAATTCTGTCGCCGTACTCGTTTTTGGTCAGCATGTACCTGTCAAGCCGCTTGCAGAGAACTCCCTCCTCGAACAGGAGCTTGAGGTCCTCGCTGTGCTGGAGCCACGCCGCTCTCGCACTTTCGGCGCACCCTGCGTTTTCGCAGACAATGACGCTGTCGGTATAGTCGAAAAGCGTAGCCTCCTCGTCGTAGCAAAGCGGGAAATATTTGTCGCTGTCGGTTACGGAAAGTCCGCTTTTCAGCCTCTCAATATCCTTTCTTATCCGCTTTCTGACCGTTTCGGCGTTCTTGCCTCTCGTCTTGTCCGCAAGCTCCTGCAGTCTTTCCGAAAGAACGTCGGCGCTGTCGAACATAAGCTCTACCGACGGACATATCGTGACGCTTTTTACGGTGTCGATGCGGCGCTGTGTTTCAAGGTCGAAGGTCGAAATGTTGTCTATGTTGTCGCCCCACAGCTCTATGCGGACAGGCGCAGGAAAGTTTACGGGGTAAATGTCAAGTATGGAGCCACGGACCGAGAACTGCGACGCACCCTCTATCTGGTCGCAGCGTGAAAAGCCCGCCGCAACAAGCGTCGAAATAACCTCGGAAAGCACGATGTCATCCCCCGAATTAAGCACTACCGTACGCTTTTTCAGTACCTCGGCGGGGATAGTCAGCTGCATGCACGCCTCGGGCGACGCTACCGCAAGGCGGCATTTTCCCGTTATAAGCTTATGCAGGACGTTTATTCTCCTGTGCTCGTATTCCTTGGACACGACGTCCACGTCGGCGAGCGTGAGGTCCTTTGCGGGGTACGCAAGAGCGGTTTCCTCGCCTGTCATGGCGTTTATGTCGGCACAGAGGCGTACAGCCTCGCCCTCGCTGTCGGCAACCGCAAGCAGGGTTTTTCCGCTGTCTGCCGCAAGAGCCGCAAGCATATGCGCTTTGTGAATATGCGAAAGACCCGTCATCATTGAGGGGAGCCCGCCTCTGCGGATTTCCTCAAGCAATGTCAGGTATTCGGGGATTGAATGTGCGGTGTTGATAAAATATTCCATAATGTTTCCTCAACGCAGTTATTCCCCACACCTTTGCAGGCGTGGGGTAAACCGTCGTATTATGTTATGCTTTGTCAGTTGATATTGAACTGTTTTTTGCCGTTCTTTATAATCAGCACGATTGCGGGGTTAAGTACAAGGTTGATTCCGAGCTCGACAAAGAAGTTGAGTCCGATTAACGCTACAAGAATGTACTCGATTGCGCTTCCGCCTGCCGCCCATCCGGAAATGTCGCCGAAGAAGAATACAAGACAGCCGAGGATGAATACGCCTGTATTAACAACCGGCGCAGTCACTGCCGCCGCAAATGCCGCCGCAATGTTGTTTTTTCTGCTTACGAGGCGGTAAACGATTCCCGTGCATAAGCCCGAAAGTGCGCCCTTAAAAAGTACGGTAATTACCGTGCCGATGGGGTTGAGAGCCAAAAAGCCGTTTGCGTCGCCCGTAAGAAGAACCGCAAGGCCGAATACGAAACCAAGCCATGCGCCCGCTTTCCAGCCGTATAGCGCAGCACCTACTACTATCGGCACAAGCGTAAGCGTGATGCTGAACATTCCGAACCGAAGTGCCATTGACACGAACTGCAGCACTATAACCAGCGCTGTCAGCAGTCCTACGCCGACAATTGTCATTGTCTTTTTGCTCTGTGTTGTTTTTTCCATGATTTTTTCCTTTCTGGCTCCCCTTTTCGGGTGAACCGAGGGTTGTATATTTTCGCATTTCTGCGCTAACCCCTGTTCCGAGTGGGTTTCCTGGGA
>JAZNLN010000195.1:0-4020 GCA_045579125.1 Ruminiclostridium sp. | reverse complement strand
GGCAGCGGCGGTGCGCTTGCTATGGCGGTATGCGACAGGCTTGCTATGCTTGAAAATGCGCTTTATTCGGTAATCTCTCCGAGAGGATTTGCATCTATACTCTGGAAGGATCCGAGCCGTGAAAAGGAGGCTGCGGAGCTTATGAAGATTACCGCAGAGAATCTCCTTGATTTCGGCGTATGTGAAAAAATAATTCCCGAGCCCTATGGCGGGGCGCATAATGACGCAAAGGCAACTGCAATGAATATTTCGGAATATTTATCGGAAGAAATTGATAATTTACTGCAATATGATATTGACACATTGCTTGAAAACAGGTATAATAAGTTTAGAAAAATCGGCGTTTTTAATGAATAGTCATATTTTAAATTTATTTCAGTAAAAACTATTGATTTTTCGGAATCAATGTTTTATAATTAAGTAACAAAATTTTTTGGAGGATTTGGCAAAATGGTATTTGATAAGGTACGTTCGATTATTGTAAATCAGCTTGATGTTGATGAAGACAAGGTAACGATGAATGCAAACATTCAGGAGGACTTAGGTGCTGACTCTCTTGACGTTGTTGACCTCGTTATGAGCTTTGAGGAAGAATTCGATGTTGAAATTCCTGATGAGCAGGTTGAAAATATCAAGACTGTTGGCGATATCGTTAAGTATATCGAAGAAAAAACAGAATAATTCTTATCTAAAAACTCCTCGTAAGAGGAGTTTTTTTATTGCTTTTTTTTAAAATGTATGGTATAATATATTTTGTATAGAAATACTTATACGGAGGACGGTATGGAAATAATTCTGATAGTTCTGACGATTGTTTATGCTGTGACATCTTTTCTGATGATAATGACTATTTTAAGGAAAACAAAAGAAATTAAACACGGCAATAAGCAGTATCAGACCCTTGTAAATCTTGCGGCGGATTATGTGCTCAAGTGGAACACGGATTTTTCTGCTATAACAGCAAGTGAGCCTCTGGTTGAGTTGATTGAATCATGCGGAAAAAAAGTTGACGTTAATCTTATTGCGTCAATATTCGGCAACGGAGGCACATCCAATTATTCGCCTGCCGAGCTCATGGTAAACGCTGTAAGCAAGGGTGGCAGAGAATCTGCTATTGTTTCAGGCGATGGAAAGGTATATTATTTCAAATGGTACAGCGAAATTGTCGAAACAATAGGAACGGTCGTTTATGTTTCGTCTGTCGGTCGTGACATAACGGAAGTTAAACTGCTTTCAAACGAGCTTGATACGCTGAAACATAATTCTGTCCTTTCGCAGGAATGTTTTTCCGTTGCGGTTGAAAGCGCTAAAATCGGTATTGTTACTATAACTGTTGATGAAGGTAAATATATTTTCGATATTTCGGAAGAGGGCAAAAAGCTTCTTAATCTGAATATTGACCAGAATGTAACGGTTGATATTCTAAAAGACCATATGAGCCCTGCCGATGTCAATTATACACTTGATGTTATACGCAAGCTGTTTTCCAACACGGAGGATATTGCGGATTTCGAAATCAAGTTTAAAATGTCTGATGATACATTCCATAGCTTTATGATGAAATTTAAATGCGTAAAGACCGAAAACAGCGGTTATTCCCGCATCACAGGCGCATTTATGGACGTAACATCGCAGCGTGAAAATTATAAACTGTATGATCGTTCTGCATACGAGGATATACTTACGGGTCTGCCTAACAGCCGTGGCTTTATTGTCAAGGCGGAAAAAATGCTTATTGAATTCAAGGCCAAGGAAATTAACGCTGCTCTTATTGCACTTCGTATTGAAAAGTTCCAGAAAATGGCAACGCTTTTTGGTATCAATATCGCCGACCAGCTCCTTAAAATTTACGCTGACAGTATTTCGAAATGTATCGGTGAAAATGGTATTGTCGGAAAAATGAGCAATGATGTTTTCGCCGTGCTTATTAAATATTCCGAGAAAGAGGAAATTGAACGTTTTGCAAAAAATTTAAGCTATGTTGTAGAAAATTACTGCAACGGTACAATCCTCCCCGTAGTATTAAAGGAACAGGCAAAATTTGTTGCCGGTATTTGTTTCTATGACGGCTACGACGACATTATGGCGTTGTATAACAAAGCAAACATCACACTCTTTACTGATAATAAACTTTCGAATACGGTTTGCCGTTACTTCGACGAGGAACTTGAAAAGAAAGTTTGCCGCCGTGAATTTATTGAGCAGGAAATTATCGACGCTATGAAGAATAACGAATTTGAGCTGTATTATCAGCCTAAATTCGGATTTAAGTCGCAGAAACTGATAGGTGTTGAGGCGCTCATGCGCTGGAATCATCCTAAGAACGGAATTGTCGGCCCTAACGAGTTTATACATATTGCGGAAGAAATTGGTTATATAACAAAGATTGACGAATGGGGTCTTACGCAGGCCTGTCTCCAGAACAAACGCTGGCAGGATATGGGCTTTGAAACACTGAAGGTATCCGTAAATATTTCGCAGGCACAGCTTTATCAGACAGACCTTGTTGCGTCTGTAAAGCGTGCGCTCACCGAGTCGGGTCTTGAGCCTAAATATCTTGAAATAGAGCTTACCGAAACAATGGCTATTCAGGATATTGACCTTACAATCAGAATACTCAAGCAGATAAAGGAAATAGGCGTTTCGATATCTATGGACGACTTCGGAACGGGTTATTCATCGCTTTCGTCGCTTAAAATTCTTCCGATTGATACGCTTAAAATTGACCGCAGTCTGGTATTCGACATTGAAAAGAACGAAACGTCAAGAAATATTGTTAAGGCTATTGTTGAGCTTGGCAAGGCAATGAATCTTGAAATACTTGCAGAAGGTGTTGAAACAGAGGAACAGTGTCAGCTGCTTACCGACCTCGGATGTGATATTGCGCAAGGCTTCTTCTATGGAAAACCTATTTGTGTTTCTGAACTTGAAAGAAAGTTTCTTCAGAAAATAGAGATTGAAGAAAAATAATTCGAAAGGGTTTTGATATGAAAAATCAGCTGCGGGTTGCGGCAATTCATGATTTGTCAGGATTCGGAAGATGCTCCTTGTCGGTAATTCTGCCTATTTTATCTGTAATGGGTATTCAGTGCGTTTCTGTGCCGACTGCTATTCTTTCCACTCATACGGGAGGATTCGACGACATAGTGTTTAAGGACCTTACCGATTATATTTCTCCTTGCTGTAAGCAGTACAAAAAGATTGGAATAGATTTTGACGCAATATACAGTGGATTTCTTGCGTCAACAGAGCAGGTTGACCATTGCCTTGAATTTTTTTCAGCATTTGATAATTCGCTGAAGGTAG
This sequence comes from Ruminiclostridium sp., assembly GCA_045579125.1. Classification (GTDB taxonomy): domain Bacteria; phylum Bacillota; class Clostridia; order Oscillospirales; family Ruminococcaceae; genus Ruminiclostridium_E. The sequence continues at coordinate 714 of JAZNLN010000195.1, read as the reverse complement.
TTGATACTGTTATGGGTGACCACGGAAAACCATACCGCACATGTACGAAAGAACTGCGGGAACGAATGAAAGAACTTGTTGGAATTGCGGATGTAATAACGCCAAATCTTACCGAGGCAGCAATTCTTCTTGACGAGGATTATCCTACCGAGATGACGCAGGGGCAAATAAAGAGCTGGTTGGCGAGATTATGTGAAAAGGCAAAAATCTGTGTAATAACAGGAGTTCCTTTAGCTGACGGGTCAATGGCGAATGTCGGCTGCGATTCCAATACAGGCGGTTTCTGGCGTGTGGATTGGGATTACGTTCCCGTTTCTTATCCCGGAACAGGAGATATTTTTTCAAGTGTGCTTACAGGCTCCTTGCTGAAGGGTGACAGCCTGCCGATAGCTATAAACAGAGCGACCGAATTTTCACAGCTGGCAATAAAAACAACATACAGCTATAACGGTGAAACGAGGAATGGCGTCATGTTTGAAAAGGTTTTAGGCTGGCTTAATGATAATAACACACTTGGCAAATATAAGAAAATGTAATGATATAATAATTTATGCACCTCCGGAGTTATATTCCTTTGGAGGTGCATTTTGGGTTTAATATGCTTTTCTATATAGTTCTTCCAGTTCTCTGATTAAAGGATAACGTGGATTTGCGGGAGTACACTGGTCCTCAAATGCTTGTTCGGCAAGGCGGGGGAGTGCGGTGAAGTAAGCA
>JAZNLN010000194.1:0-3880 GCA_045579125.1 Ruminiclostridium sp. | reverse complement strand
TTACTAACCTGTATTCGTAAGGTGTTTTTTCGCCTGTTTCTATGTTGATAATGCAATTTTCAACACCTGTGCACACTACGCTGTTGCCGCAAACATACGGGATAAGATCCTTTGTTGGTTCTACAAGAACAGTACCATCTTTTTTCATAACAACAGCAAATGGCGTTTTCTCGGGGTTAAGTGCGTTAAAGCATATTACGTCTTCGTTGAATTCCAAACCAGAGTAAGATACACTATATTCGGAAAGGTTGAAACTGTTTGTTTTATGTGTAAACTTTTTTCCGTCAGAATGTAATGTAATAAAGTTACTATTATTATCAGAATCTTTGTAAACGTAAGTGTTACTATCAAGCATTATTGTATATTCAAAGATTAATGTTTCTTCACCTGTGGTCAGGTCATAGCTATACATTTTGCGACCGTCTTGGTCTTGCAGCACTAAACAATCATCAAGTATCCAGAAGAGATTTTTTCCATTTATGCCGTTTGTTGCTTCGATTGTTTTGTCCTCGTTAAAAAAATATAATTTATAGACAGAATAATCAGCTGTAGAATAATAAATGCAATTGTCACCCATGCTAATATAAGGGGAACTCTTTAATGTTTCGACTAACCCTGTATTATCAGCTGTTTTAGGTATCAACCAGTTTCCTTTACCGTCTACATACCCATAATAAGTTGTTTTCCCCGAAAAATCCTCCTCTTCTTCATAAACAAAGCACGGAAAATGTGGAAAACCAAATTTAACAGTAGCATCCTGCGAAAAATTGCCTGTTTCAAGTAATTCCTGTAATCCCTCTTTGAAAGTTTTTCCGGTTTTATAATTGTACCAATAATCGTAGCCATCATTGATTGCGTAGTCCCCATCTAAAGATTTATAATCGCCGAGTATACTTTCCTGTACTTCATAAATATTATTCTCTTCGAGATGGTACAGATAGTGCTTGTCATCTGCACGAAAGTTTATATGTTTAGTATGAACCGTAGGCTCTCTGTCGATAAGAGACATAATCACAGGCTCTTCAATTACTTCCTCGGTAGTTGTTGTAGTGGTAGTCGTTGTAGCTTCTGTTTTCGCTGTAGTGGTTGTCGCTTCTGTTTCTACGGCTTCTTTAGTTGCTTCTACGGTGTCTTCCTTTTCAGCTGTCGTTGTTGTTTTGCTCTTGTCAGCCTCCGCCGCAGGTGAATTTTCTCCACCACAAGCCGTGAGACTTAAAATCAACGCCGCAGCGAGCATTGCGCTCATAATTCTTTTCTTCATGCTCTTTTAACTCCTTTTACTATAATAAAAAAGTGCGCAGCCGAAGCCACGCACCGAAAAATGCACAACTCCGATTGCTGCGACACAACTTTCGTTCTCTTTACATAAGCATACGAAAATAGAGCATGCACTTTTACCATATAAACAGTAAAAGTGTATACTTACATAAAGAGATTTATTCAGTTGTGTCGCACTTTGGATTATAGCATAAATTGTTCTGTTTTGCAAGGCTATTTTTACAATAAACAGTAATATTTATACAAATTTTTCTAAAGCCCTTGATTTTTCTTTCGTTTTGGTATAAAATTAACAAGTACATTATTTTAATATATGAAAGGAATTACAAAATGAATATTCTTGTAATCAACGCAGGCAGTTCCTCTTTAAAGTATCAGCTTATCGAAATGACCGATGAAAAGGTTATCGCAAAGGGTAACTGCGAAAGAATCGGTATCGACGGTCACATCAAGCACACAGCTTTCGACGGAAGAACATACGAGGCTGATTGCAGCTTCCCGACTCACACAGAGGCGTTCGAAAAGGTTGTTGAGGTGCTCACAACAGGTGATGCGGCAGTAATCAAGAGCATGGATGAAATCTCCGCAGTAGGTCACAGAATTGTGCAGGGTGCAGAGGTGTTCAACAAGACAACTCTTGTTACAGATGAGGTTATTCAGAAGATTGATGATATGTCCGAGCTCGCTCCCGTACATAATCACCCCCACGCACTTGCTCTCTGGGCATGCAAAAAGGTTATTCCCGCAAACGTACCTATGGCAGTTGTATTCGACACAGCTTTCCATCAGACAATGCCTCCCAAGGCTTTCATGTTTGGTATGCCTTACGAATGCTACGAAAAGTATCATGTAAGAAAGTACGGCTTCCACGGCACATCCCACCGTTTTGTATCACAGGCTCTCGGTACGGCTATGGGCAAGGATATAAAGGACCTCAAGGTTGTTTCCTGCCACCTCGGAAACGGCTCTTCCATTACAGCTATTGACGGCGGCAAGTCCGTTGATACATCTATGGGCTTTACTCCCCTTGACGGTATTCTCATGGGTACACGTTCGGGCGCAGTTGACCCCTCGGCTGTTACATTCGTTGCAAAGAAGCTTGGATTAAGTGCTCCCGAAATGAGCGATTATCTTAACAAGAAGTCGGGTCTTCTCGGCGTAGGCGGCTTCAGCGATAACAGAGATATTGAAAGCGCATGCGAAAAGGGCGACAAGAGAGCTATTCTTGCCTCCGAAATGCTCGCATATCAGATTAAGAAGTACATCGGCTCTTATGCGGCTGCCATGAACGGTCTTGATGCTGTTATCTTTACAGGCGGTATCGGCGAAAACGCAAGCAAGGTTCGTAAGGCTGTATGCGATGATATGGATTTCCTCGGAATCAAGATTGATAACGAGCTCAACGCAACTGTTCACGGTCAGCTTACAAAGCTTTCGACTGCTGACAGCAAGGTTGAAGTATGGGTAATACCCACAAACGAAGAACTCCTTATTGCAAGAGATACAAAGGAACTCTGCGGACTTTAATCTATAATTAAGCATAAAAACGGTATGGTTGATTCCATGCCGTTTTTTTATTTAAAAAGCACTTGTAATTCTGCGGAATATATGATATAATTCAAAATGCGACACAAGTGAATAAAGTAATGTGCAATAGTATACACTTTTACTGTTTATATGGTAAAAGTGCATGCTCTTTTTTCGTGTGCTATTGTACGTTACGAAAACTTGTGTCGCAGCAATCGGAGTTATGCATTTTTCGGTGCGTGGCTTCGGCTGCGCACTTTTTGTTTTATACATAGGAGGAAAAAAGCATGAAGAAAAGAATTATGAGCGCAATGCTCGCTGCGGCGTTGATTTTAAGCCTCACGGCTTGTGGCGGAGAAAATGCACCCGCAGACAAGACCGCCGAAAGCACGGACAAGACAGAGGTAACGACAACGTCCGCCGCACCCATATCAACCCCCTTTGAGATTGTTGATAAAATTTACACATTAGAATAAACAATTTAAGCGTGGGCAGAAATGCTCACGCTTTTGTTTAATTTCTTAGCAAATTGAACGGTGTTCGACCGTTTTGATTGTGGTGGAGGCGGGGAGAGTCGAACTCCCGTCCGAAAACCGATCCGCTCATCTTTCTACACGTTTATTCAGTCTTTGTTTATTCCCTCAAGCTTTTCCGACTGACAGGATCGGCTGTTTTGGTAGCCCTTTAAATGCGTAGGGAGCTACAAGGCTATTGCTCGATACGTTGGCTGCTAATCGACGCCCTTATCCAAGCCGCAGCGCTCTCGGTAAGGACGGCAGCTGCTTAGGCAGCTACTAATTCAGATCTATAATCTGCGTTTAATTTTAAAAGTGCCCATTATTAAAGAGTTTAGACGAACTCTACGTGCTTAACAAGGTTCTCAATCCCCGTCGAAACCTTTACGCCCCCATTTGGTGTTAATAATTATACACTTTTAACGATCTTTTGTCAATGTTTTTTATATATAAAGCAATATATTTCTGCGAAAAAAGGAATAATCAGGCAAAAATTTAAAAAAAGTATAAAAAACATCGTTTTATCTCTTTTATTTTTTATTGTTTTGTAGTATAATATA
>JAZNLN010000193.1:0-7709 GCA_045579125.1 Ruminiclostridium sp. | reverse complement strand
ATTTAAGATGTAAAAAGATGTTAAATTGTTATTACTATGATGTGTATAGGGGGCTACCCTTTCGGGAAGTCCCACACTCCCCATAAATTATCGCCCTGACGTGACCTCCGCCCTCTCCAAACTGTGATTTTATCTGAAATTACGGTTTTGGCTGTTTTCGGCGGTTTTCTTTTTTAAGAAATTACGGTAAAAAAGGCGCAAAGCGCCGACCCGCACTGCATTTGGCTTTGTGCTGTCTGCGCCGTTTTGTATTTATCCGCCGTTTTCTCCATATTCCGCCCGAAGCTGGCCGCATGCCGCCTTTATCTCCGAGCCGAATTCGTGGCGTATCGTGACCCATACGCCGTGCGATTTCAGCCGCTCGTAAAATGCGGTTATGCGCTCCTTTGAGGATTTTCTGAAATCAATATTTTCCGTTTCGTTGTACGGAATAAGATTGACGTAGCATTTGAGCCCGCAAAGCAGTTCGGCAAGCCTGTCAGCGTGAGCGGGGGAGTCGTTTATTCCGTCAAGGAGGATGTATTCAAACGTCACACGCTTGTTGTTCCGCTCCGAGTAGCTTCTGACGGATTTCATGAGCATTCCGAGCGGGTACGCCTGATTTATTTTCATGATTCGGTTTCGTGTTTCGTCGTCGGGGGCGTGCAGGCTTATCGCAAGACTGCACGGGGATTTCAGTTCCGAAAATCGGTCTATCTGCGGCACAAGACCCGATGTGGACACGGTGACATGGCGTGGGCCGATGTTCATGCCGAACGGCGAGGTTGCTATGCTTATAAAATCCATGACGGCGTCAAAATTGTCGAACGGCTCGCCGATTCCCATTATAACAATGTTCGTCAGATTTCCGCATTCCCTTGCGGCGTGCACCGCCTGGAGCACAATCTCGGCAGTCTCAAGATTACGCACCTTTTTCAGCCGTCCGCTTTCGCAGAATGCACAGCCCATGTTGCAGCCGACCTGACTTGAAACGCACACGCTACTGCCGAAATTATGCCGCATGATAACCGATTCTATCATATGACCGTCGTGCAGTCTGAAAAGGAGCTTGCACACATCCTTATCCTCATTTTTTCTGCATATTTCAAGCTTCGGCACAGCCAGCAGTTCGTTCAGCCTGTCCGCAGTTTTTGCATTTATCTCCTCGCACAGGGAGAAATCGTTTCTGCCTTTTTGATATATTTCCTTAAAAGCGATTTTTGCCCGTGAGGGCTTCACGCCGTTTCTTTCAAGGTAGTTTTCCAGCTTTTCAAGAGAGAAATTATAAAAGTTTTCCATAAGTCACCGCCTTGTTTATATTCTATCACAAACCCGCACAAACTGCAAGCGGATAATGCTGACGGCGAAATGCATAAAGAGTATTGCAAAATTAGTGCATTTTAACTATTGCATAAGCGGCGGCAATGCTATAAAATTAAAGGTAGGATATGCAAAAGGAGATACTATGAAGTATATAAAAAAAATCAGCGCCGCAGTTTTTTCGGCAGTTATGAGCTTTGCGCTTGCGGCAGTTACATTCGCTACATCGCAGGAGGCTCTTATTAAATCCGGCTTTACGGAGGAGGACAGACTGCTCTTCGGGATTTTTCCCATATGGGCGTTTATTGCGATGCTTGCGGGTCTTTGCATGCTTGTTGTGATAGTTCTTGTCATCATCGGCCGCTCACGCTCCGCAAAACGCAGAAAAGAAAGAAAAAAACAGCCGCAGAAAAAAGACTGACGGCCGTGTATGCAATTTCATAAACTGAAAACAGCCTGACAGGGTGTATCTTGTCAGGCTGTATTTTTTATTCAGAATACTTCGGGCGAGGTGTGTAAAATGCTTTGGCAGAAAATCGGCGCCGTTATTAAAGTCCGAACGCTTTTTTCAGCGCCTCGGCGTTCTCGTTCATGAAATCAACATAGGTTTTTCCGCTTTTGAAATCTTCGGCCGTAAGGTTGTGACAGGAATGGAACGTCATTCTTTCCGCACCTGTCGCCTCGCATATTGTGTCCGCTATCTGTCCGCTTGAAAGCTCAATGCTGAAAACGACGGGTATATTCTCCTCGTTCACCTTGTCAATAAGGAACGAGATTGTGGAGGCGCTTGCGGAAGTCTCCGTGGAGCAGCCGGGAAATGCGGCGTAATAGTCAATTCCGTATGCGTCGGCAAAATAACGGAAAGGGAAACGGTCGCCGAAAACCATGGTTTTGTTTTGTGCTGCCGCTGCCGTTTCTGCAAATGCTGCGTCGAGCGCATCCAGCTTTTCTGCGTATGCGTCGGCGTTTGCTTTGTATACATCCGAGTTTTCGCTGTCTGCCACGCATAATGCGTTCTTGATTTCGTTTACGATAAGTACGGCGTTCTTCGGCGATGTCCAGACATGCTCGTCGTATTCTTCCTCGCTGTGGCCGTGGTTTTCCTCGCAGTGCTCGTCGTGCTCGTGCTGCATGCCGTCAACTGTTTCTTCGGAAACGGTATCAACGCAGTCCATGAGCGATATAACCTGCATGTCGGGATTTGTGCTGTTTCCGAGTATTCCGTCGACCCACGAGTCGGATTCGCCGCCCGCATAGATGAAAATGTCACAGCTGATTATTTCGTTTATATCCTGCGGCGACGGCTCGTATGTGTGTATATCGGCTCCCGGTGCGAGCAGCAGTTTAAGGTCTATGTTTTCTCCTCCGACAGCTCTTGCGAAATCGTACTGCGGAAAAATTGTTGCTATTACCTTTACTTTGTCATTTTCGCCCGTTTCGGGAGCAGTGCTGCACGCACAAAGCATAAGCGAGGCGATAATAACTGACGCTAATTTTTTCATAGCTCCTCCGAATTGAATTTGAAAATCAGTTTCAGTTTATAATACCACGTTTTTTTCTTTTTGTCAATAGAATTCCGCAATATAAAAACCTCCGACAAGCAATATGCTTATCGGAGGTGTGGTGCCGTCGGCTTACGCTGTGATATCCATTCGGGTACCGGTAGAGCCGGTGGGCATTGATTCAAGGAGAGCAACTATACCGCCCGGACCGTTCTGTTCTGCGTTGTCGAGCGTCTGCTTGAGCATTGACACAGAAACCTGGGTCTGCACTTTAGCCTGTGCATTCTGCATTGACAGATGGGCAATGTATGAAGTAATACCTTCCATAAAATCATCCCCTTCTTTTGGCGTTTATGTATATACTATGGCAGAAAATACCATAATATTATACAGCAAGGTCGTTAAGCTTGTTTGCGAGCGCTCTGATTTTTTCGATTTCGCTGATAACAAGAGCACTGCTGGAGCTTGTTTCCTCAACGCTCGCAAGCATTGTGGAAGCGTCGGAGTTGACCTCCTTGATTGCGTTGTCGATTGTGTTTACAACGTCACGGAGCTTTTCAACCTCGGCGTAGATAGCCTGTTTGATTTCAACTGCATTGTTTACGGTAGTGCCCGAATTTGTTGCAAGAGTTCCGACTTCCTGTGCAACAACCGAGAAGCCTTTTCCTGCCTCGCCCGCTCTTGCTGCCTCTATGGATGCGTTGATTGAAAGGAGCGAAATCTGCTGTGCAATATCGGAAATCTTGTTTGTGATGGTGTTGTAGTCGTCAACGCCCTTGCTGATTGCGCCGATAGCAACGTTGATTTCTTCACGGGATTTTTCGAGCGAATTAGCGTCCTCAACAAGCGTTGTGCTGATTTTTTCGTTCTTTACATTGAACTCGCTAATGGTGCTTACATTGGTGATGATAACCTCAAGGTCCTGTATAAGCTCTGCGGCGGTTTCCTTGATAAGGTCGGCGATATTGCGCATTTCCTGCATAGCTCTTTCGGACTCGGCATGTCTTTCGTTAGCCTCTGCCACAAGGTACTTGATGCAGTTTTCGGGTACGTTCAGACCGCTTGCGATAGCGGCAGCCATTTGGCGGCACTCGCTGAAGCCGCATGCGTGGCAGTTGATTGAACGCTGCATGCTGTCGAGCTTGCCGAGCTTGCGGAATGCGTCCTCAATCATATCCTCTGTCACCTTATTTCTTACATCGTCGGCAACATAGGTGCGTTTGAAATCGTTAATCGAGAACATTTTATCGAATGCGGCAAACTGCTTGTCGTGAAGTTTTGACTGTGCCTTACGGCGTTTTGAAAGGTCGGCGGATTTTCTCGCCTTGATATTGAACAGTTCAAGCTGTGACTTGTGGTTGTTTTTGCCGAGACCTGCGCCGATGTTGCAGCCGTTCGAGCAGTTGAGCACGTCGGCAACGGCAGGAAGCGACGAGGGGCTGCCGACATTTGCGGCATACTCGTCGAGCATTTTGTAAACATGCTCGCCCTCCGACTGGAGAACAGGGAGGTCGGGAGCGTGAACTGCAAGGCACTCACGCAGACCGCCGGGGAACGGATAAATTTCACCGTCGTAAGACTGCATGCCTCTGAAGCCCTTGTATGCCTGCGGAGCCATGTTCGAGCCGATGGCTTCCTTCAGTTTTTCATATGTAACGACATAATCTGCAAGTCCTGTTGCGTTGAATTCATCCTTCTTTGCAAGACAGGGAGAAAGAATGGCAATTTTGCCGTGATATTTTTCAAATTTCTTGAGGTATACGCATGAGCATCCCATGGGGCTGTGAATGGGGGAGAGGTAGGGAATAAGCTCCTGCTTGTATTTGAGAGCATAGTTTACGATTGCGGGGCAGGGCTGGCTTATGATTTTTGCGCCGGGATTTTTCTGAACATAGCGCAGGTGAGCCCATGTGCATATGTCCGCACCGAGTGAAACATCGTGCAGCCACGCACCCTTGCTCTGGAGGTATCCGAGCATACCCGTCCAGTCGTTCATATTCTTGATAGCGGGAGCGACAACAACGTAAACCTGTTCGTTCCTGTCAAGAGCATTGAGCATAGCCTCGGTATCATCCTTGTAATCTCGTGCGCCGTGCTCGCAGGACTTTATACATTCGCCGCAGTGCAGGCATTTTTTGTTGTCAAGGTCAACATAGCTTGTGCCGTCTGCGTTGATAATTGCGGAGTTGGCGTCGTCAACGGGACAGGCTCTTATACAAGCGTTGCATCCGATGCATTTTTCAGTGTTGACAAAAATATTCATAGTGGCACCGATCCTTTCTGTTCGGGGAAGATATAGGAAACAATCCTACCAAATCGTACAAAACACTTTATAAAAGAATAATCCATTATACTTTTGTGTTAATTATATCACAAATTAGAAAAATGTCAATAATAATGGCGAAATTTGTTTAAATTAACGAAATTTATAAATAATTTTTGTTTTTCAAAAAATTTGTAAATGATTACTATATTTTCAACTGCGGCATAAACCAAAATCTGCAATACGCCGAAAATCTTTTTATAGTGCGGGTTTGCGGTTGACAAACGGTTGCATTTGGTCTATAATAAAATACTGAATTATAATGGATATATATGCCTGTACTATTTTATACATGATGTATTATATAAGGAAAAATTGTGCAGACTGCAAAATCCGTTTTCAAAAATGTAAGGAGTGATTACGCCAATGGTGAATGTCAAACCGGTTCAGCTGGGCAGAACAACCCGAATGAGCTTTTCAAAAATCAACGAGGTAATCGAAATGCCGAACCTCATTGAAATCCAGAAAAACTCGTATAAGTGGTTTCTTGAGGAGGGTATCAAGAATGTATTTAACGACATTTCTTCGATAACCGATTCCAACGGAAAGCTTGTGCTTAGCTTTGTGGACTACAAAATCGACGATACCCCCAAGTACACAATCGAGGAATGCAAGGACAGAGATGTTACTTATGCTGCTCCCCTGCGAGTAAAAGCGCACCTCCGCAACGAGGAAACAGGCGAGGTTTTTGAGAACGAAATTTACATGGGCGATTTCCCGATAATGACCGACAGCGGTACGTTTGTAATCAACGGCGCCGAGCGTGTTATCGTATCGCAGCTTGTTCGTTCCCCCGGCGTTTACTATGGCTTTGATTACGACAAGACGGGTAAAAAGCTGTTCAAGTCTACCGTAATCCCGAACAGAGGTGCATGGCTGGAGTATGAAATGGACTCCAACGACGTTTTCTATGTTCGTATCGACAAGAACAGAAAAATCCCCGCAACAACCTTTATCCGTTCTCTCGGCAGAGGTACAGACAGCGACCTGTACGACCTCTTCGGCGAAGACGAAAGAATCAGACAGACAATCGAGCAGAAGGACACTACCAAGAACAAGGAAGAAGCTCTGCTTGAGGTATACAGAAAGCTCCGTCCCGGCGAGCCCCCGACGGTTGACTCCGCAGAAAGCCATCTCAATGCACTTTTCTTCGACGCAAAGAGATACGACCTTTCCAGATTCGGCCGTTACAAGTACAACAAAAAGCTCGGCGTTGCCGGACGTATCGTAAACCATAAGCTTGCGGCTGCGGTTGTAAACCCCATGACAGGCGAAATCCTTGCCGAAGAGGGCGAAATCGTAAACCTTGACAAGGCTCTTGAAATCGAGCAGGCAGGCGTAATGGAAGTAAATCTTCTTGTTGAGGACAAGCTCGTAAAGGTACTCGGCAGCGGTATGGTTGACATCAAGCCTTACCTCCCCGAAGGCATTGACGCAGCTGCGCTTGGCGTAAACGAAAAGGTTTCGTTCAAGGTGCTCAAGGAAATTCTTGACAGCAGCGATGACAACGCTTCAATCGAAGAAGCAATCCGCACAAGAATCGACGAGCTCATTCCCAAGCACATCACTCTTGACGATATATATGCAACAGTAAGCTATTTCATCAACCTCTGCGAGGGCGTAGGCGTTGTTGACGACATCGACCACCTTGGCAACAGACGTATCCGTTCCGTAGGCGAACTGCTTGAAAACCAGTTCAGAATCGGTTTTGCCCGCATGGAGCGTGTAATCCGTGAAAGAATGGGACTTCAGGCGCAGGACCTTGAAAAGATTTCTCCCAGCTCGCTTATCAACATAAGACCTGTTGTTGCGGCTATCAAGGAATTCTTCGGTTCATCTCCTCTTTCGCAGTTCATGGACCAGAACAACCCTCTTGCCGAGCTTACACATAAGAGAAGACTCTCTGCTCTCGGTCCCGGTGGTCTTTCCCGTGACCGTGCAGGCTTCGAGGTTCGTGACGTACATTATTCTCACTACGGAAGAATGTGTCCTATTGAAACTCCTGAAGGTCCTAACATCGGTCTTATCTCCTACCTTGCGTCTTTTGCAAGAATAAACGAATACGGCTTTATCGAGGCTCCTTACCGTAAGGTGGACAAAGCGACAGGCCGTGTACTTGACGAGGTTGTATACATGACAGCCGACGCCGAGGATTTATATACGGTAGCGCAGGCGAACGAGCCTCTTGACGAGAACGGCTGCTTTGCAAGAAAGCGTGTAGCGGCAAGACGCCGTGACGAAATCCTTGAAATCGACAGAGATCAGGTTGATTTCATGGACGTTTCGCCGAAGATGGTAGTTTCCGTAGCTACGGCTATGATTCCGTTCCTTGAAAACGACGACGCAAACCGTGCTCTTATGGGTGCGAACATGCAGCGTCAGGCAGTGCCTCTGATGGTAACTACCAATCCTATCGTCGGCACAGGTATGGAATACAAGACAGCTGTTGACTCGGGCGTATGCGTGCTCGCAAACGAGAACGGTACCATTACAAGAGTTTCGGCTGACGAAATCATCAATACAGATGAAGACGGACAGGAACACAAGTACAAGCTTATCAAGTTCAAGCGCTCCAACCAGGGTAC
>JAZNLN010000192.1:0-32277 GCA_045579125.1 Ruminiclostridium sp. | reverse complement strand
CGGCAAAAAGCTTCTGCGCCTGTCTTGTGCGCTGAATTGCTTTTTCAAGCTTTTCAACGCTGTCTACGATTTCGTAGTTCTTGCTTTCCATAAATATATCCTCCTTAATTTTTCTTCCACAAAAATTATATCATTTTTATCAGCGTCTGCGTCCTCCGCCGCCGTGACGGCCTCCTCCGCTGGAACGATGCGACGAGCTGCGTCCGCCGCTTCGCCCTCCGCTGCTGCTGCTCGATACCCTTGTGCGGGTTGTATATTCTCTTATGAATACGTCCGTCTTGGTTGAAATATCAACAGTGCCGGGAGCAATGTAAGGAATGGCGGAAACCTTTGATTTAAGCTTGTAGCCGCTTAAAATGCATTTGTAAACGACAAGGACAATCGTGCCGCCTATAAACAGCAGCGAAACGAAAACGGGGAGCATTTCGGCTATCATAAAGAATGCCGCATCAATGAAATTATCGCCCATGAAAACAATTTCGCCGTCGTCGTCATAGTAGTATTCGTCCTCGGTGTACTGTCCGTAGGGGATGCCTGCGTTGTAGTAATACTGCACCCTTGCCGCAAACAGCTTCATCGCAAGGCTGTATTCGCCCTCGACCATTTCATCCCAGAAGAAATCAAACAAATCGTCAATACGTCTGTCGGTGAAATAGCTTATACATTCGCCGCTCGTGCTTATCCAGTCATACTTCGTATCGTTGTTTATGAGATAAAGTATTCCGTCGGTGTCACGTCCGAACTTTTCCTCGTAATACACATCGGCGTAATCTGTAACGGCATTATCGGATTTATTTTCGCCGATGTCGTTCGTCGTTACTACCGCTACATTCCAGCCCGTAAGCGTGCTTAAACCTTCAAATAAATCGTTCAGCTCTTCAATTTCGCTGCTGCTGAACAGATTTGCGTCGTCGAAGATGTACTGCGGGGTGTACGGAATGCCGGTATCGGATGTACTGCCGCCCGTTGCAAGCGTGTAGTTGCTTTTGACGTTGCCGGCAAACATATATGCAGCATAGTAATAATCCTTGTTGTCTATGTTGTAGTAGTTTGCCTTTATAAGTGCGTCGCACTGCTCGGGACCGTAAATCTCGGAACCTTTGCCGCTTGTGCGTATTCTGTGGGAAAGCGTGTCAAGGTTTATGACATAGAGAACACTGTCCTCGCCAAGCGAAAACTCGTTTTCCTCAAGGCTGTCGATAAATCTTTCAAGTGTCTCATCGGATTTGTCCTCTCCTATATCGTCAACAAGCGCAACTCCGATTTCAAGCCCTGTTTCTTCCTCGACGTCTTCGATAACCATTTCAATAGAAAGCGTGTCAATATCCGTGAGCAGGTTGGACGGGTCGTAGACATGTCCCCCGCTCTCCGCACTCACACAGCACGGAAGAATATTCACCGCTATAAGAACAGAGGCAAGTAAAGCAATTATTTTTTTCATGATAATCCCATTACACCTCCAAGCAAAAATATTATAAGTATCATAGCCAGAAGCGAGCCTATGCATATGCCTCGGAGCAGACCTATACGGATAGGGAGATTGCCCGCAAATTTTCCCGTCTGTCCGTTCATGGCGAAGTGATAGTCCTTATCCTTGAAACGGTACGACAGGAACCACACGGGGAGAAGAACGTACTGCCAGCCCATTTTAGTCATATCATAGCTTTCGTTTTCCACGATTTTGGACTCGTAGCCGACAACGGTTTTAAGCATTTCTTCCTTGCACGCCTCTCTTATTCTGCGCTCGATTTCGGGACGTACCATATCCTTGTCAACATCGTATTTCTCGGCGAGATGTCCCGAAAGATAGGACATAGAAAACTCCGTCATTTCGTTGTAGTCGTACGGCTCTATATTCTGCATAAGCAGGTCTGCCGCTTTTGACGATGCGTCGGCGGGAACACCCATAAAGAACATCGTGCCCGAACGCTTTACGTCAAACTCCTTGCAGTTCTTTATTATGTAGTCGCCCGAGCGGCGGGACTTGATATCGACCGCCTTTATATCAAGAGAAAAACCGAGACGGCAGTCGGCAAGCCAGTAAGGAATGTATATTCCCTCTATTTTTTCCGCATTCTTTATGCTCTTGAATTCCTTGGGAACAAGGAACTTTTTTCCGCACCACTCCCTGAAAATGGCTTGTGCCTCCTCGTGGGTTTTCTTGAACGGAATAACATATTTGGGGCGGTAATCACCCGCAAGTCTTCCCGTAAGCATTACGGGAGAATGGCAGTAGTAGCACTGTGTTGCGGAGGTGTTTTCATCCGTAATTATTCCCGCACCGCAGTTCGGGCACTGATACAGATTGTTTGCGTTTCCGAAATCATCAGCCTGCGCTCCGTCTGTATTTACAGGCTCGGGAGCAGGTTCCTGAACATCCAGAGGATGCTCCTCGTTGTATTGGAAAAGCTTCTCCATTTCGGATCGGGAAAACGAACTGAAGCAATACTTGCAGCAAAAGCGCTGCGTTACAATGTCGAATTCCAGATTGGCGCCGCAGTTCGGGCATTTATACTGTACAACTTCCATTTTTGTTTCCTTTACTGTTCATTATTGTTTCGGTACAAGTCGGGGGTAAGCTCGCCGAGGATTTTTCGGAGCGCCGCCGCCTCATCGCTTTCAAACTCAAACTCACGGAGCTTACGCTCCACGCCGTCAGGCTTTCTTCCCGCAGGACGTTCGGGGCGGACGTGCTTGAAATTGTTTCCTTCGTCAACATTGAAATTCGGGAGTATTGAAACGCCTTCTTTTATTTTTCTTTCAAGGCTTATAATTCCCGCAGCGGCATTCATAACGCTGTCAAGCCCTTTATCGTCCACGCTTATTCTGAAATGACGGCATGCGGAATTGATAAACTCGCTTAATGTAGTATACCTGCCGCCGCTTACATGGCTTAAATAAACGGCATTAGCTCCCGAGGAAAATGCATCGGTCGCTATATCCGCTCCGCAGCAGCAGACGTTGAGCGGGCAGATAGCGACGGAAGCAATGCTGAATTTCCGTATATCCGCAAGTATTTCGGAAAACTCCCTTCTGTCGGAGCTGTCGCCTACGACAAAAGTAAACATGCTTATATCGGAAAATCTTGTTACATTGCGGGATATTTTATAAAGCTCGGGAAGCGACATTCCGTCGTACGAGCTTATTTCAAGATTTATCGGCAGTATTTCCTTGTACGCCGTGTATTCAAGATACATAAATATCGGAACGGTTATATATGCAAAGTCATATTTAAGCGCAGTTTCCGTGTCCTCGGGACATCTCACACGGAACAGGCACCTCTTTCCGCACGGAAAATCGCTTGCGTTGAAATATTCCACGGAACGGTTGTCAATCTGAATGTAATCCACGCCCGTCATCAGCAGGCGCTTTGCATAGTCAACGACATACTCGCCGCTGCCCGCAATTATGCCGTCGTCAATCGTCAGAAAACAAAGAGAATTGTCGATTACAGATGTCACGGCAGCTCCTTTCCGCCCGTGCAGGGCGCATGTGTTTTTCAAATTCTGCGGTATTTTTATTATGCGTGCTATTTTAAATAGATTATATCATATTATTTATAAGAAAACAATATTTTTTTACATTTTTAAAGCAATTTGATAAATAATTAACAAGAAATTTCGTATCACAGACAACATTTGATAATAAATTAACAAGAAAGGGTGAAGATATGTACGAGAAGTACACAATTTTACTTGCAGGAAATCCCAATGTCGGAAAAAGTACGGTTTTCAATGCGCTGACAGGAATGAATCAGCACACAGGAAACTGGGCGGGAAAAACCGTCGAATGCGCCGAGGGATGCTGTGAGCTGGAATGCTGTAAAATCAATATCATAGACCTGCCCGGAGCGTATTCCCTCGCCGCACACTCGGAGGAGGAGCGTGCGGCCGCCGAAAGTATTATAAAAGGCAATTACGACTGTGCAGTGGTGGTTGTGAGTGCGGAGTGTCTTGAAAGAAATCTTGTGCTTGCCTTGCAGATAGCAGAACTGTCGCCGAAAACGGTCGTCGCCGTAAACATGGCGGACGAGGCGGAAAAACACGGAATACATATAGACACAGAGGTGCTCCGAAAGGAAACGGGTATCCCCTTTGTCAGAATATCGGCAAGAAAAAAGAAAGGGCTTGACACGCTTTTAAAAACCGCAATGCGCACATCGGAGCGTGAAAGCGACAGGCGTATAATCGAATATCCCAAAGCTGCGGAAAGTCTGATTGGGGAGATTTCCGAGCTGACAAATTGCAAGGAATCGCTGAAAAGGCACCTTGCGGCACAAATGCTTACGGGAGATTTCGAAACCGCTGAAAAGCTGGGTATCGACTGCGCAAAAGTCCGTGAAAGACTTGCGGACGTTCCTGATATGACGGAGGAAATCGCCTCGGCTGTCGTGCTGACAGCCGAAAAGCTTTGCAAAAAAGCGATAACGTCGGAGAAAAAATATGTAGCCGCAGGCAGAAAGCTTGACCGACTTCTGACAAATCCGATAACCGCCGCACCGATAATGCTGCTTTTTCTGCTGCTTATTTTCTGGATAACGATTGCGGGGGCAAACATACCATCACAGTTACTTTCGGACGTATTCACAGCGGGAGGCACAGAGCTGAAAAAAGCGCTTTCCTCGCTCGGCTGCCCCGACTTTCTGAACAGTCTGCTGACGGACGGCGTGTACTGCGTGCTGACATGGGTTATTGCGGTAATGCTCCCGCCGATGGCGATATTCTTCCCGCTTTTCACTATCCTGGAGGATTTCGGTTTTCTGCCGAGAATAGCGTTCAATCTCGACGGCTGTTTCCGACGTGCAAACACATGCGGCAAGCAGGCGCTGACAATGATGATGGGAGTAGGCTGCAACGCATGCGGAATTACAGGCGCAAGAATAATAGACAGCCCGAGGGAAAGAATAACCGCCATAATCACCAACAGCTTCATTCCCTGCAACGGGCGTTTTCCTACTCTGATAGCGATTATTTCGATGTTTATGCTCGGCGGGATGTCGGGACTTGCCGCCGACCTTTTCTCCGCCGCAATTCTCGCCGCAGTCATTATTTTCTCGGTAATAATAACGCTCGTCGTTTCGTTCGTGCTGTCAAAAACCATGCTCAGAGGCGTTCCGTCGTCGTTCACGCTTGAGCTCCCGCCCTACCGCAGACCGCAGTTCAAGAGCATACTCATACGCTCCGTGCTTGACAGGACTCTTTTTGTGCTCGGACGTGCGGTAACTGCCGCAATTCCTGCGGGCGTTATCATATGGTGCTTTGCCAACATAACCACGGACGGAGCAAGCCTGCTCTCCCATGCCGCCGCATTTCTCGACCCATTCGGAAAAGCGCTCGGAATGGACGGAATAATAATACTTGCGTTCATACTCGGTTTCCCCGCTAACGAAACTGTAATTCCTATTATCATAATGGGCTACACTGCGGCAGGCAGACTAACCGACGCCTCCGACCTTGCACAGCTCTCCGCCTTGCTCGGAGCAAACGGCTGGACAATAGTAACGGCGGTTTCGGTCATGCTTTTTGTTATTATGCATTTCCCCTGCGCCACCTCCTGCATGACTGTATATAAGGAAACAAAAAGCGTGAAATGGACGCTGGTTTCGTTCTTTCTCCCGCTCGTATGCGGAATAACGCTGTGTTTTCTCTTTGCCTCCGCCTCACGGCTTATTGCAGGTTAAAACAGGAAGAGCAGTACTTTGCAGAAGAAATGGATAGGTTTCGAAAAAGCACCTGTCAGGATTTATAATCGAAAAAACGTATAAACATATGTTCATATGAAAATATATTTTAAAAAATCTATTGACAAAAAGCATTGAATGTGTTAAAATAACAACAGATGAACAATTATTCATATGTTTGTGAAAGGATGTTAATATGGATACAAACGAGAAATGCTGTGAATATATGTGCGTGCACCCGGATATTGTAAAGCACGTCAAGGACGAAATGCCGCCCGACGAGGAGCTGTATGAGCTTTCGGAGCTTTTCAAGGTGTTCGGCGACGGAACGAGAATCCGCATACTCTGCGCTCTTGTGGACTGCGAAATGTGCGTATGCGACATTGCCCTGCTGCTGAACATGACGCACAGCGCTATTTCCCATCAGCTCCGTGTCCTTAAACAGGCAAAGCTTATACGTTCAAGGCGTGAGGGAAAAAATATTTTCTACTCACTCGCCGACAGCCATGTTACAGGCATAATCAATCTCGGAATGGAACACATTGAGGAATAGGAAAGGACGTATTATGAAAAAGACATTCAGAATGAAAAATCTTGACTGCGCCAACTGTGCGGCTAAAATGGAAAACGGAATTTCAAAGCTCGACGGCGTAAAGAGCGTAAGCATAAATTTTATGCTCCAGAAAATGCAGCTCGATGTTGAGGACGGCTGTATCGACGCAGTTCTCGAAGAAGCTCGGAAAATATGCAGAAAAATTGAGCCCGACTGCGAGGTGCTCTGAAAATGACGCTTTCACGCAGACAGAAAAAAATAATACTACGCATTGCGGCGGCAATACTGCTGTCGGCGGCGGCGTGGACCGCAACTGCGCTTATTGAACTGCCGTTTCCGATTCCGCTTGCGGCGTTTCTTGTTCCGTATGCAATAATCGGATATGACGTTGCGATAAAGGCGGTAAAAGGAATCTTCCGTGGACAGCTGCTCGACGAGAATTTTCTTATGCTGATTGCCTCTGCGGGAGCACTTGCTCTCGGCGATTACCCCGAGGCGGTTTTCGTGCTCCTGTTTTATCAGATTGGCGAAACGTTCCAGGATTATGCAGTCGAAAAAAGCAGAAACTCAATAGCCGAGCTTATGGACATATGCGCCGACACGGCTTATGTCGAACGTGACGGAAGCCTTGTGGAGATATCACCCGAGGAATTGCAACCGGGCGACGAATTTATCGTCCGTGCGGGAGAAAAAATAGCAACCGACGGAATTATTACCGACGGCAGAACAACCCTCGACACCTCGAAAATCACAGGCGAATCCGTACCGCTTGAGGCGGGCGTGGGCGACGAGATAAAAAGCGGCTGTATAAACCGTGGCGGAGTTATCCGTGTCCGTGCGACGCAGCTGTTTGAAAATTCCACAGCAGCAAAAATAACACAGCTCGTCGAAAGCATGAGCAACAAGAAAGCGCAGACAGAACGTTTCATAACAAGATTTTCAAGATACTACACGCCTGTCGTTACCGCTCTTGCCGTATTGCTTGCGGTTGTCCCGCCCCTGTTCGACGGAGCGTGGAGCGTATGGGTTGAACGTGCGCTGATATTCCTCGTAGTATCTTGTCCGTGTGCGCTTGTTATTTCGGTGCCCATGACATTCTTCGGCGGTATAGGCTGCGGCTCTAAAAACGGTATACTTATAAAAGGGGCATGCTGCATAGAACAGCTTTCAAAATGCGAAACTGCCGTTTTTGACAAGACAGGCACGCTCACAAAGGGCAATTTTACCGTTACGGAAGTTTATCCCTGCGGCGTTACGGAAAGCGAACTGCTGTACTATGCAGCTCACGCCGAGTCACTGTCAAATCACCCGATTTCGGCTTCTCTGAAAAACGCCTGCAAGAATGAAATAAACGCATCACATGTCACCGATGCGGAGGAAATCCCCGGGCACGGAATAAGTACGGTCGTTGACGGAAAAAAGGTTTGCGTGGGAAATGCAAAGCTTATGAAAAAAATCGGCGTTGACAGCGTGAGCGCAGAAAGCGCAGGCACGGCGGTATATACAGCGATAGACGGAAAATATGCAGGCTGTATCATTATAGCCGACGAAATAAAACCCGAGTCTGCAGAGGCGGTACAGCTGCTTAAAAAAGCGGGAGTAAAGAAAACCGTTATGCTGACAGGCGACAGAAAAGAAATAAGCACAGCTGTTGCCGATAAACTCGGAATTGACGAAGTAAAAGCAGAGCTCCTCCCCTCGGATAAAACTGCCGAGGTTGAAAAAATGATGAAAAATAAGCACGGCACGCTCGCATTTGTCGGCGACGGAATAAACGACGCACCTGTAATCATGCTGTCGGACGTCGGAATAGCAATGGGAGCGCTCGGCTCCGACGCCGCAATAGAAGCGGCAGATGTAGTGCTGACCGACGACAACCCGAAAAAAATCGGTTTTGCTATTGCTCTTTCAAAGAAAACAATGAGCATTGTATGGCAGAACATCATCTTCTCGCTCGCCGTAAAGGTCGGAATTATGATACTCGGAGCGTTCGGACTTGCGGGGATGTGGGCGGCGGTGTTCGGAGATGTAGGCGTTTGCTTTATCGCTATTCTGAACGCAATGCGTGCCCTCGGTTTCGGAAAAAAATAACAAAAAAGCAGAGCGTATGGCTCTGCTTTTTTTACGCCGTGCAGGCGTTTTTATTTTGAAATGTAAAATTCTATTCCCGCACCTGTGCAGCTGATTATACCGTTGGAGTAATCGGCGGAAAGAATGTAATCGGAATTATTGACATTCTTTTCGGCTCTTCTTGTCATCTTCAGCTTTATCCACTGCTCCTCGGCGGGCTTTTTGCTGTCATATACGCACAGATAATAGTCATAGTCATTATCGGGGCTCTTGATTATCTTCATTATATTCACAGCATTGAGGGAAACCTGGTAATCGCCGCAACGCTCGGTTAAAACCGTAATTACGGGATGTCCGTTGCGAACGGCGTCAATTACATTCTCAAAGCCCTTTTCGCCGTTTGCCGACGTAACGACCCTGTATCCCTTTTTGTTCTCGACGTTCTTTCCCATAATCTCTATTGCGCTGAAAACTGCGCTTTCCGAGGGGAATTTTTCTGCAAAAGCAGAGGAAATAATCTCTCCGTTCGCCTCAACGGGAACGGCAAGCATTTCCCACGACGTGCAGGCGTCAAGATATTTCTTGTTGAACGTCATCGTTCTGAAATACAATCCGTTCGCCTCCGCAGCAGAGCGTGCAGCGGAGTTTATTTTCAGCACGGAGCCGATGTTCCCGAAATCAATGCTCTGGGCACGGTTTTCATACCCCGCAGGGAAAACCGATACCGCATACTCGGACAGCGGCTTGTTCTGCGTATACGCTATCCACAAGGGAGCAGACGTTATATTATAGCCTGCCGTTTCTGCGTCCGCCTGTACTACGGGAGTAAGCGTGCGGGAGTAGTACTGTTCCGCAAATGCCGCCATACCGAAGCTCGAACTGTTCGAATTTACCGTAGCATAATCAGCAAAGCTGAAGCCGTCAACTATATCAAAACCACAGTCGGCAACAACGTAGCCGTCCATATAGTTTGTAGCGTCCTCGCCCGTGAGTGTACCCTCGGGGAGCACAACTGCATCGCTTAACATAGCGCTTATATCCGAACACACTCTCGAAAGAGAATCTGCGCTTCCCGCTGTGTAATACATACCGCCTGTGCCCTCCGCCATATCGGAGAGGTAGAGTGCGTCAACCTGTTTTCCAAGTCCGATTGTAAGGAGAACTGCGCCCGATTTTCTTACAATGTCAGTAATTTCATCGGCTGTGTACGGGTCGGGCTCGGTGCCGTCGCCGTCGGTCAGGAGAACTATTATACGGTGTCCGTCTGCGCCCGACGCATTAAACTCTCTTATCGCATTATCAATCGCATTCGATATATCCGTTCCGTCAAACATCGGGTCCTCGGTGCGGATTCTTTCAAGCATTGCCGAAAGCTCCTCGGTATTGCCGCTGAATGCTGCGTCGCTGTGCATGCTGTCAAAGCGGGCGGTGAACTTTGCTACACGGTAGCTGTATTCCTCCGTTCCGAGGTTGTCGATAATCCCCTGCACCATGTCAAGGCGTTTGAAATTAACGTCGTTTTCCTCGGAATCGTAGCACATTTCCTCGGGATACATCGAACCCGAGTTGTCGATTACAAATAAAATCTGCGTTGACATAGCTTCAGTCGCAAGGCTCTTTACGCCGACGCAGTAGATGCTGAAATGCGATACCTCGGCGGAAATCAAATCCCCGGAAACCGTGCTTTCAACAGGCTCCAGCACCTTGCTTACGGTGTTGTAATTGTATATGGTGAGCTGGGATTTGTTAAGCTCAAGATTGTTCAGTCTTTCCTCGTCAAGCTTGAATGTAAGTTTTGCGCTGTCAAAGGTATGACGGCAGGTTATGTCGTATATCTCCGAAACTATGTAGGGGTTGCTCGTGAGAGCAACAATGTTGGCGGTATTTATCGACGAATCGTAGCAGTTTGCGTCGCCGGAAATTTCAACGCTCAGCTCTCCCTTTGCAAGCTTATTGACAAATACCACGCTGTCATCCTTATCCGTTCCGTTTGTTTTTATCGCAAGCGGGTCAAGACCTGCCTTTATTTCATAACCGTCAAGCACGCCGTCGCCGTCCGTATCGGAGCTCATCGGGTCAGTGCCGTATGTATCCTCAAGGCTGTCGATAAGTCCGTCGCCGTCGGTATCTTCAAGAACAACGTTGGTTTTCTTGGTATTCTCAACACTGTTTTTTGAGCCGTCGCTGTCGTAATCCTGGTATGCGGAAAGCTGCTGAACGTGAGAGCGGGAAATGTTGGAGCCTATCTCCCCTTTCATCCCGATAACAGCGTCCTCCCTGGCAGCATTCATATTGTAAATAACGGCATACACACCGCAGGCAACCGCCGCAAGACCGAGTAAAATAAGAATAACAACGACAATCTTTTTCTTGCCGCCTCCGTAACCGTAACTTCTGGCCATATATCCTCCGAAGGCATATGAAATGCCTTATAATCAAAATTTATGCACGGAATATCATTCTCTGCATATGCTATAATAATATCATATTTCCCTATTTATGTAAATAGCAGAGGAAAGTTTTTGGTTATATTGACAAGATTTTTCTACAATTATATTATAGATTTCATTCCGCCAATGCTTTTTCGATAACCGAAAGCGTCCTGCTGTACTCCTCGTCGTATTCGAACAGCATGGGCGCAATTTCATCGTAGCACTCAAGCTTTATTTTTTCAAGGATTTTGCAGCACACAAGATAAAGCCCCGATATTTCAAGGTTTCCGCAGCTGCCCTTTACGTCGTGGATAAACGTATAAACGGCAGGATAATCGTCGTCACGGTATGCTCCCGCAACATCTCTGTAATTACTGCCCTTGCGGAGAAAATAGGACATCACGTCCTCGTAAAGTCTTTCATCTCCGCCGCAGCGTTCAATGCCACGGCCGAAATTTATCCCATTATCAAGCAGAATTTCCTTATTCATATTTACCGTCTCCTTAATTTTTCCGTATTTTTCCTGTTATTAAGAACGAAAAGCACAAGCGCCGCAAGGATAATGACAGCGTAGCCGAGCATGCTGAACATATCGGGGAGCTGTCCGAAAAAAACAATTCCTATGACGGCTGTGTATATAATCTGCGAGTAGTCGTAAACGGAGATTTCCTTTGCGGGAGCGAACGAATAAGCGGCTGTAATGGAGTACTGCGCCGCAGTAGCACATGCGCCCGCAAGCAGGAGCATCGCAAGCTGATAAAACGACATGGGAGTGTACGAGAAAATAACATAAGGCAGCGTAACAAGACAGGAAAATGTCGAAAAAAAGAAAACAATATAACCCGATTTAACACCTTTCGTACCAAGACTGCGGACGCAGGTATACGCACCTCCCGCACAGATGCCGCCGATAAATCCGACAAGCGCCGCAGGCAGGTCTGCATTTGAAAATGTAGGCTTGATTACAAGCATCGCACCGCCGAATGCCGCAAAAATAAGCGCAAGCTGATACCATTTCGGCTTTTCCTTTAAAAACAGCATTGAAAAAAGCGTGACAAAAAACGGCGACATTTTATTCAGCATTGTCGCATCGGATAAAACAAGGCGGTCAATGGCATAATAATTGAAAATTACGCCCGCTGTGCCGAGAACGGAGCGCAGAATCAGTATTCCAAGCCTGTTTTTGGGCGGGATTATCGGCAGTTTTTCACGACGAAGGAGAATAAATGCGGCGAAAACTGCGATTATATTGCGGAAAAAAGCTTTCTGCATGGACGGTATGTCGCCCGAAAGCCTTACAAACGTGCTCATCAGCGCAAAAAAGAACGCAGAAATCATAATGCAGGCTATTCCCTTGCTCCTGCTGCTTATCTTCATTTACATTCCCCTTTCTGCGCCGCATGCTTTCGCCGCAGACAGCGCACATCTGCGGATTTTAAATATTATATCACCGCATATGCCAAAAGTCAATATTTCGGCGCCCGTGCAGGGCGCAGTCGGGAATTGCTCCTATTTTTTAAAAAAATGTCGCTAAAGTCTTGAAATTTTTGCAGTTTTGTTATACAATAATAATATGTGTATTTATGCTCAAAAGCAAGTATGCAAATACATTACCCCGTGACTGCGGCAACCGCAATCTGAGCGGCTCCGCATGCGAAAGGACATAAAATGGATAAATTCATAGGATTTTTAAAAAATAAATGGACAAAGTTCGGCGTATCGTTTCTGTCGCCGCTGTATGCGGTATTTCTTGTGTTCGTGCTGTGGCTGTCGTTTGCCTTCTACCTCTCCCCGACAAACAGCGCCGCATTGTTCATTCTCTACGTTTTTATAAACTTCCTCTACGGAGCGCTCGTTTTCTATACGAGAAAGCAGTTCGTTACAAGGTTTGTAGCGTCCGTCTGCCCGCTTATAGTGTTCGCAATAATGATTGCGGCATTCGGTCAGTGGTATCTTATCGTACCGCCGCTCGCAATTTCTGCGCTCTCATTCCTTATCGCAGACACCGACGAAACCTTTAAAACCGTTGTAGGAACGATATATCTTCTTCTTTTCGTGGTCGGCGCACTCGTCTATATCACGCTTTTAAGCCTCAACCTCACGCTCCAGAGCGCACTTGACATAGAATGCGACGCCAACCAGCGTTCACAGCAGTATCACTACTCAACGGACGGTACATACCGCCTCGTTCAGTACATCGACGACGACAAGACAGACCGTCACACAGTAAGCTACTACGTTGAAAAAACCGAGGACGACATACATCTTCCGTTCCTCGAATGCATGAACTTTATCGAAAGCAAGCGTATCCTCGTTACGGTTTACGAGGGCTCCGAAAACTTCAAATGGACGTCGGACACAACGCTCTTTATCGACGGCAAGACAAGAGATATGAAGGATCTTTTCAAGGACGAAGCAAAAGAAAAGAAACCCGAAAGCACTAAAATCACACTTGTAACTCCCGAAGAAAAGGACAGCCCCGACGAAACGACTGCCGCATAATAACGGCGTGCAGCCGAAAAAACAAATCACAGCATGAAAGGCGGTGAGAATATGGCAAGACAACTGAATATAACGGGAAAAAACTCCAACGAGGTCTATCATATTCTCTACCCCTCAAACCTCATAGGCTTTTGCAGATATGATTTCACGCTCTTTATGGAGCACTGCATCGATCTCTGCCGCCTGTCCATGCGCACGGGTGAATACTCCGTAGAGGACATCGTAGCAGTCAGAAATTCCATTTCAAGCTGTCACAAATATTTTGAAAAAAATATGCGCAGTACATTCGAAAAAATTGTTGTAGACTGCTGGATTGAGTATCTGTGCCGTCAGAACGAAGTCGGAATCGTTACGCTGTGGACAAATTTCATGGGCTGCCGCAACGACTTCGAAAAGGCAGTCTTTGCACGTCTTTCCGAATACAGGCATAATCACGCAATAAATCAGTGGGTAAACCTGCTGAAGCTCCAGGAATATGCCCAGAAAAAAGTAGAATTTATCTTCGGCATAAAGCTTTCGGGCGCCTCGGAGGCAAACGCAAGAGCCGCATATTTCGACCTTATGTATAATGTTGCGCTCAACGAGGCGGGAATATCCGTTGACGAGCTCGGCGGCACCGAGGTTTATACAATGGGAAGAACGCCCAATTCGCCGTTCGTTATGAACAGCGCATCAAGAGAAATCGCAAGAAATGTTCTCGGAAACATGTTCTACACGGAAAACGCAAGCATACGAAGCAGCAAAAATCCCGAGCTTTCCGACCAGACAGCTATGGACGCTTTCTCCGTGTTCAAAAATTATATACCCAAAAATGATGACAGCCTTGTGAATACTATCGTAAAATCCCTCACAGGTACGCCGCAGAAAATTTATCTCCCGACATCGTTCAAGGCGGTAATCGACCTTGAAATCGACGCTATTATCGAAAGCGGAGCGGTTATTCAGAGATGCGAGCGCTGTAACGAATATTTCCTCAAGGATGCTGACTACAACTATAATTATTGCAGCAGAGCGGGACGGGACGGAATGACCTGTCTTGAAATCGCAAACAAAGCGGAGGAAGAAGAAAATGCGGCACAAGAAAACCGCATTACCTCGGGCGAACGTCCGAAAATTCAGCACAACCCCCTCTCCCCGAACGAAATTGCGGTATTTTCTCTTCGTCTTGACAAGCTGTATAAAGAAGTTGCACAGCGTGTAAACGTCGATATGACGCAGAGGGATTTTTCGGAGTGGTACCGCAGACTGCTCGGTATAAAAAGACGGATTTCGACAGGAGAGCTGACCGAATCGGAGCTTGCCGAGTTTGAAGAATATTCACGCACGCACAAATATGAAAGCCAGCCCGAACCCGCAAAGTCCGCACAGGAAGCCAGACCGAAGTCCCCCCGTACAGACAGCGAAGGCGGCGTAAAGCCGTTCGTGTTCGAACGAGTGGACCGCAGCAAGGCTATCGAACAGGGCGTATTAAGCAGAAACGACCCCGCACTTTCACAGCAAGCACAGCAAAGACCGCCTGCTCCCCCGATACAGCCGCAGAAAACTCCCCCGCAGAATATTCAGCAGGCGCCCCGCTCCGCTCCTCCCGTATTCGGACAGCAGCAGCGTCAGCCGTATTCGCCCGCAAGAGTTATCCGTGGCGGCGGAAACGGAAATGTCAAGTTCAATTATTTCGACCGTCCGCTTGAGCCATCGGCAAAACCCGTTCAGCAGCCTGTGCAGCAGAGCATGCCCGCAGAGGAAAACGTGTTTACGCCGTTTGGCCGTGAGGCCGAGCCTAGGCAGACCACCGTTTCAAACACTGTAAGCACGCCGAAGCCCGAGCCTGTGCAAATGCCGCAGACTCCGCCGCAGAAGCCTGCCCGCAGTCTTGAACTGAAGCCGTTTATTGATGAAAGCGACCGAATACCTAATCCTCTCATGGCGGTAGACGATGAAATATTCGATACGGAAAAAATAGAGGCGGAAATCGAGAGCCTCGGAAAAAATCTGAAATACGGCGGCGTGGGACTTGACGATATTGAGGACGATATAAAAATTTATAACCTCGCACAGCCCGAGCCCGCACCGAAGAAACCGATTGAAAACGTTAAGATATTTGAGCCTGCCAAAAAGAAAAAGAACAGGATGACCGACGGAATTTCACGCAGACCCGTCGAAAGACTTATCCGACCGACGGAACGTGATGAACGTGAAGAAGAAGTAAAGCGCTACGAGGAGCCCGATTTTTCCGAAAGCATGGGCTTTGAGAACATTCAGCCCGAGCCCGTGGCACAGGCGAACGACAACCCGCTCAAGGCAAAGGCGGTTTCCGCATACCGCACGCTTGTCAATCCACGGAACGACGACGGCGGTGCGGCACCCGAGGATATTTTCTCCGACGTTCTGAAAGGAATCAACCGCTCCGACGGATTTGAGGAAAATATCGAAACGGACGACAACGGCGTGCCTCTTTCGCATAAAACAAAGCACGTTATGGACGCAATTTTCAAGCCGTCAAAGGCAAGCCCGTTCCTCAGCATAAACCTCGACGACGAAAACGAATGATAAAACGAACGGAAGAAAGGTAAAATCAAAGTGAATATAAGAGAAATGCAGGATAAAATCCTGAAGCTGAAAAAAGAAAAGAACTGCGCTATACTCGCTCACAGCTACGTTTCAAAGGATATAACCGAAATTGCGGACGTTGTAGGCGACTCGTTCGCACTCAGCCGAAAGGCAACGGAAATCGACGCACAGAATATTATAATGTGCGGCGTGCATTTTATGGCGGAAACGGCTAAAATGCTAAATCCGAAAAAACACGTGTTCCTTGCAAATAAAAACGCAGGCTGTCCCATGGCGGAGCAGTTCACAGGCGAACAGATAAAGAAAATCAAGGAATCGGAGCCCGACCGTGCGGTGGTTGCGTATATCAACACAACGGCAGAGCTGAAAAAGCACTGCGACGTGTGCGTCACCTCCTCGTCGGCAGTCGAAATAGTCAAGAAGATGGACGCAGAGAAAATCCTGTTCATTCCCGACTGCAACCTCGGCTCGTTTGTAAAGAAAAATGTTCCCGAAAAGGATATAATGCTCCTTGACGGCGGCTGCCCCATTCATGCGGCAATCACTTCCGACGAGCTCAGAAAAGCAAAGGACGAGCACCCCGATGCACTCCTTCTCGTTCATCCCGAATGCAAGCCCGAAATAACGGATAACGCAGACTTTGTCGGCTCGACTGCGGACATTATAAAATACGCAGAAAAATCGGACAAGAAGGAATTTATCATCGGCACGGAAATCAGCATTGCCGAGCTTTTGCAGTACGCCTGTCCCGGCAAGTGCTTTTACCCGCTGTCAAAGCGCCTGATTTGCCCCGATATGAAAATAACAACGCTCGCAGATGTTGAAAAAACTCTACTCGGCATTGAAAACGGCACAGCATACGAAATCCTTATGGGCGAAGAAGAAATGTCCCTCGCATGCCGCTGTATCAACGAAATGCTCCGACTGGGCTGATACGGAGGATACAGATGATTTTTGCGGATTTATTCTTTATTTACGGATTTTTAATCCTGTGCTTACTGCTGTATTTTGCGACGAAGAATATAAAAATACGGAACTTCACCCTCGTCGCATTTTCCATCATTTTCTACACATGGGGCGACCCGCCTGCCCTGCTTATACTGATGACAAGCGTCACGGGAAACTATTTCTGCGGACTGCTGATTGACAAATTCAAGGGCACGCCGAAAGCAAAGCTCGGAGTCGGACTTTCGCTCACGCTTTCTCTCGGACTGCTGGTCGTGTTCAAGTACACGGGCTTTATCGTTGAAAACCTGAACGCAGTTCTCCCCTTCGATATTCCCGACCCTAAAATTACACTGCCTCTCGGAATAAGCTTCTACACGTTCCAGATTATATCATACACGCTCGACTGCTACTGGGGCAAGGTACAGGTGCAGAGGAATTTCGGCAAATTCTTAATGTACGTTTCGCTTTTCCCGCAGCTTGTAGCAGGCCCTATCGTGCGTTACAGCGTCGTTGAAAAGGAAATAAACAACCGTGAATCGACGGCGTACGATGTGAGCTATGGCATAACCAGATTTGCGTTCGGACTGGGCAAAAAGGTCATACTCGCAAATAACCTCTACGCAATAGTCGAAAAAATGTTCGGCGGGGACATTTCGGAGCTTTCCGTGCTCGGAACATGGTATGCCGTTATCCTTTACGCTATGTACGTTTATTTCGATTTCTCGGGATATTCCGACATGGCAATCGGTCTCGGCAGAATTTTCGGCTTTAAATTCAACGAGAATTTCAATTATCCCTTTATATGCAGGAATATAACGGAGTTCTGGCAGAGATGGCATATCTCCCTCGGCTCATTTTTCCGTGATTATCTCCTTTATATACCGATTTTCGGCAAGCGCAGACAGTACCTCAGCCTGTTCCTTGTATGGTTTTCAACGGGCGTGTGGCACGGTGCAAGCTGGAACTACATAATATGGGGACTTTATTTCGGAGTATTCATATTCCTCGAAAGAAAAATCGGAAACAAGCGCATGAAGAAAATACCGACGGCGATAATGCACATCTACAACAAAATCGTAATCGTCATCGGTTTCGGAATTTTCTATTTCACCGACATCGGAAGACTCGGAACGTTTTTCGGAAACCTTGTCGGAGCAAACGGAAACGAGCTTATCGACGTAACAACGCAGTCGTCGTTTGCGAACAATATTTTCCTTATACTGATAGCGGCGGCGGTATGCATGCCCGTTATCCCGAAGCTGCGGGCGCTTATCGAAAAGACCGCTCACGGAATCATGGTTACACAGACGAGCACTATCGTCTGCAATATAGCAATACTTGTCATAAGCAGTATTCTGTTGGTTGACGCAACCAACAACCCATTCTTATACTGGATTTTCTAATCCGGTAAATAAAATTCGGAGGAATCAAAAATGAGTGTATCAAGAGATGATTACGGTTATCACAACGGCTACAAATGCTGGCTGTTCACGCTGAAGAACGAAAGCGGCATGATTGTCAAGCTGACAAATTACAGTGCGGCTATCATCAGTATTATTGTTCCCGACAAGAACGGAAACTACGCCGACGTTGCGCTGGGCTACGACAATCTCCAGAGCTATGTTGACGGCACATCCTCGCAGGGTGCTGTTGTTGGTCGTTTTGCAAACAGAATTGCCGGCGGAAAATTCACGCTCAACGGCAAGGAATACAGACTTTATCAGAACGACGGAACAAACTGCCTCCACGGCGGCGAATTCGGCTTTAACAAACGTGTCTGGACGGTTGACGCTATGGACGACAACAGCGTAACATTCGGCTACATCAGTCCCGACGGAGAGGAGCGCTTCCCCGGAACGGTAAAAATCAAGGTCAAGTACACGCTTAAAGACGACAATTCTCTTGAGCTTACATATCTCGCAAAGTCCAATGCAGACACAATCCTCAACCTCACAAACCACTGCTATTTCAACCTCAAGGGTTACGACGGCGGCTCAATCCTCGACCACGAACTGCAGATTTTTGCAGAAAAGTACACTCCCGTTGATGTACGCCTGATTCCTACGGGAGAAATGGCTGACGTTGAAGATACTGCTTTTGATTTCAGAGAGCCCAAGCTTATCGGAAAGTCTGTTGAAGACGGTCTTGTTGTCGGTTACGACCATAATTTCATACTCGGCGAGCCGGGAGAAATGCGCAAGGCGGCAGTAATATCCGAAGAATCGACAGGACGTGTTATGACGACATATACCGATATGCCCGCAATGCAGCTTTACACAGCTATCGGTCTTAACGAAATGGGCAAGGACTGCAAGATGATGAAAATGCAGACAGCATTCTGCCTCGAAACACAGTTCTCCCCCGACACCCCCAATCAGCCCAATTTCCCGCAGTGCGTACTGAAAAAGGGCGAGGAATACAGACATTCCACAATCTACAAATTCTCTGTAAAGTAATACGGTGTTCAACTTTAAAACAAAACTCCCGACTCGGTCAAATCCGTTTCGGGAGTATTTTTATATACTGATTTTGGCGGCTGCGATATTTTCGCTCAAGCGAACAAGAAAATCCGCCATCATTTTCTTTTCCTCATCGGAAAAGCCTTTGTGAAGAATCTCGTTGAATTTTTCCTGCACCTTTTTTCCGTCGGCTATTATCGACAGCGCCGAGGATGTAACAGTGAGGTAGACCGAACGCCTGTTGCCGTTTCTGTATTCGCCCGTAATCAGTCCCTTTTCCTCAAGAGAGTGTATGGACACGGAGAGGTAGGATTTTGACGTCTGACGTATTCTGGATATATCCGAAGCTGTGCAGTGTTCGGGGTTGTATGCAAGAAACATCAGAACGCCGTACTCCGCCATTGTCAGGCCGTATTTATCGCACACAGGCTGTGACAGGGCGTCGTAAAGCTCTTTGCCGTTGAGATAATTGTCGCAGAGATTCATTTCCATAGTATTCCGCCTTTACTGTTCGCAGTTGGAACTGTTCGTAATGATAACATTATATATCTCAAAATCCGCATTGTCAAGGCATTTCACAGACATTTCATAATATATTCACAATACCCGCCTGTGCCGCAGACAGAGCTTTCAGCTGTCTGAAGGGAAACAAAAACACCCCGCAGCGTGCATCTGCGAGGTTGACTGTTTTGATATACTGCAATATTTAATCGGTAAAAAGCTGGCACCATTCGTACTCGTAAAAACCTATACCCATTTTGCTGTATCTTTCGGAAAGAATGTTCTCACGATGGTCCTCGGAATTCAGCCATGCACTGACAACTGATTCACCGCTGCGTTGATTATGCCCGAGGTTTTCGCCCGCTGCACGGAAAAGTACTCCTACCTGTCCGATTACGGATAATCCACGTTTACCATTGGGGCGGGTATGAGAAAAGTCCTTCTTTATTTCCTTCGCACGGATTTCAGCCGCCTCACAAAGTTTTTCATCAAGCACGAGCGGGTCTAAACCGTATATCTTGCGGGCTTTATTTACATAATACAGAACTTCCTCGGCATAATCGGCAAAATCTCCCGACGAAGCGGCTTCGGACGTAGAATTGCTGATTTTAACTGTGCCTGTTACACGAGTACTTGTTTTCATATTTTCCTTATACGCAACAGCTCTGATTTTAGTTGTTTCTGTAACCTTGATAGGCTCGGTATAAGGCGTTGAAAGGTCGGTCGGCTTTGTGCCGTCGGTGGTGTAGTAAATCTTTGCG
This sequence comes from Ruminiclostridium sp., assembly GCA_045579125.1. Classification (GTDB taxonomy): domain Bacteria; phylum Bacillota; class Clostridia; order Oscillospirales; family Ruminococcaceae; genus Ruminiclostridium_E. The sequence goes on along the minus strand of JAZNLN010000192.1, from coordinate 11,803 downwards.
CCGTCGGTTGCGCTTGTAAGCTTGACAAGCTTATAGCCGTCCTTTTTGGTAATATTGAACTTAACCTTGGAAACCTTGGGCTGAATTGTAATCTTTATCGACGCAACCGTCTTGCCGCTGTCGTTTACCTCGATAGCTCTTACTGTTACCTTTTTCGTAGCGGCGAGGGTCTTGGAATATTTCTTGGACGAGGTGGTCGGCTTGGAGCCGTTTGCGGTGTAATATATAGTGTTGGAGTCGCTGGCAGGTGTAAATGTAATCCTTACCTTTTCCGAGGTATATGTAACCTTATAGTCGATTATCTTTCCCGCAGAAACAGGAACGGCAAGCACGCCCGATATAACCGAGAAAATCAGAGCAAACGCCGACAGGAACAATAACGTATTCTTTAAAAATTTCTTCATATTTGCCTCCTTTGTCATAACAATAGAATTATAACATTAAAGTAAGGGGTTGTCAATAGAAATTATAGGCGAAGCAGCCGCTTGAATACACGCTCGTTTTATGATATAATAAAACAAAACATCAACCATGCGGCGTGCCGCAGAACGGAGGCGGTTATGAAGCTTGTTCATTTGTCCGACCTGCACATCGGAAAGCGTGTGAACGATTTTTCGATGCTGGAGGACCAGGAATATATACTGAACGAAATAATCGGAATAATAGACGACGAACAGCCGCAGGCGGTTATTATCGCAGGCGACATCTACGACAAGACTGTCCCGCCCGCAGAGGCAGTGTCGCTGTTCGACGATTTTCTGTGCCGCATTTCGGAAAAGAAAATACAAACCTTTGTAATCAGCGGAAATCACGACTCCGCCGAGAGAATAGCTTTCGGCTCACGCCTTATGGACGGCAGCGGAATACATATGTCGCCCGTTTACGACGGAAATGTAAGGCCGTATGAAATGACCGACGAACATGGAAAGGTTATGATTTACATGCTACCGTTCGTCAAGCCCGCACACGTCAGACGGTACTTCCCCGACGAAAACACAGAAACATACACCGACGCATTAAAAACGGCAGTTTCGCATATGAACGCAAACCCCGGGGAAAGAAATATCCTCGTAACACACCAATTTGTCACAGGCGCCTCACGCTCCGACTCGGAGGAAATATCGGTAGGCGGAACGGATAACGTCGATGCGTCGGTTTTTGACATGTTCGACTACACTGCGCTCGGACACATCCACGGACCCCAGAAAGTAGGCAGAGATACCCTGCGGTACTGCGGCACGCCGCTTAAATATTCATTCTCCGAAATCAATCATAAAAAATCAGTCACAATAACGGAATTGCACGAAAAAGGCAATGTGTCCGTGAGGACGGTAGGGCTGACGCCGCTTCGGGATATGAGAGAAATAAAAGGCACCTATGATGAGCTGACGCAGAAATGCAGATACGAAAACACGGCGACAGACGATTACCTCAATGTAATACTTACAGACGAGGAGTATGTCCCCAACGCTCTTGACAGACTGCGTACGATATATCCGAACATAATGAAGCTGTCATATAGCAACACAAGGTCGGCAGCAGAGGCAGATTTTTCTGACACAGACTGCGTGGAGCAGAAATCGCCGCTCGACCTTATCGGAGATTTCTACCGTTCATACAACGGCAAAGAGCTTTCGGACGAGCAGATAAAATTCATGACCGAAATAATCGAAGGAACAGCCGAGGAGGAAAAATGAGACCGTTAAAACTGAAAATGACCGCATTCGGTCCGTATCTGCAACCAACCGAGCTCGACCTCGAAAAACTCGGTGAAAACGGACTTTACCTCATATCGGGAGATACGGGCGCAGGAAAAACAACCATTTTCGACGCAATAACGTTTGCGCTTTTCGGCAAGGCAAGCGGCAGCGCAAGAAGCTCGCACATGCTGCGCTCGAAAAATGCCGAAGATAAAACGAAAACCGAGGTTGAGCTGGAATTTCTTTGCCGTGGCAGAAAATACACAGTAAAGCGTTTTCTTGAATGCAAGACGACAATCAACGACGGGAAACCCGAACAGTCAATCAAGCCAAAGGCAGAGTTCATTTTTCCCGACGGACGTGTCGTAACGCAGGAGAAAAATGTTACCGAGGAAACAGAGGCTCTGCTCGGAATAAATCAGGAGCAGTTTTCACAGATTGCGATGATTTCGCAGGGCGATTTTTTAAGACTGCTCCACGCAGATACATCCACACGCCAAAAAATTTTCAGAAGCATTTTCAACACCGCTTTTTACGACAGAATACAGGAAAAAACCGCCGCAAGTCTGAAAGAGCTTGAAAACAAAATGGACGGAGAAAATAAAAGCATAGCCATTTACTCCGCAGGCATTCAATGCGCCGAAAACAGCGCTTTCAAGGAAGAACTCCAAAAAGCAAAATCGGGAAAAATGCTGACAGCGGACATCGTCGAACTGCTGAAAAAAATAATCTCCGAGGACGCTCACGCTGAAGAAAACACACAGTCAGAGCTGCTCGAAACGGAAAAAAAGCTCGGCGAATTATCCCTTGAGCTTTCAAGAGAAACCGACAGGAAGAAATATTCGTCGGAGCTTGAGGCGGCGATACTTTCAAGGGATAAAAAAACAGCGTTTTTAAAAGAGCTGGAGACTGCGCTTTCGGCTAAGGAAAAAACTCTCGCTGACGCCGACGAGCTTGCGGCTCACGCCGCACAGATAAGAGCCGAACTGCCATATTACAGCGAGGCGGAGCGTATACAAAACGAGATAGACGAGAACGAAAAAAACAAAAAGCAATACACAGCGCAGAAAGAGGAAATGCAAAGCTCTCTCGCACAGCTGAAAACAGATACGGAGCAGATGAAAAAAGAGCTATCGGCACTGTCCGGCGCAGGCGAGAGAAAAATGGAGCTTATTCACGAAAAGGAACGTCTGACGGAAAGAAAAAAAGAGCTTGATTTGCTTGCGGCGAGAGTTGAAAATCTTAAAACGCTTAAAGACGAGTATGAAACGGCGAGAAAGAACTACATCGAAGCAGAAGAACGTTCACGTCTGGCGAAAGAAAAGGCAGACGAGATGCGCAGGCTTTTCAACGACGAACAGGCGGGAATAATGGCGGAAACGCTGTCGGAGGGTGTGCCCTGCCCTGTCTGCGGCTCGACCTCTCACCCGATGAAGGCGGTAAAATCGAAAAAAGCACCGTCGGAAGCTGACGTTAAAAAAGCAGAAAAAAACGCAGCTGCGGCGCAGAACGAAACCAATGAGGCAAGCGCTTTTTCGGGAGAAATAAACGGAAAAATCAAGGCGGCGGAGGAAAGTGTAAACGCCGGGGCAAATGAACTGTTCGGCGGTATTCCTGAGGATATACAGCAGGAAATAACCTCTGCCAAAAACGAAAACAGCATAAAAGCAAACGAGATTTCCGAACGCATTTCGGACGAAGAAGAAAAAATCAGCCGCAGAGAAATGCTGTCCTCGCTTATACCCGAAAATGAAAAAAACATTTCGGACGCAGAGCGTGAGCTTTCCTCGCTCGGAGAAAAAACCACCGCTGTGCAAGCAAGGCTTTCCGAGCTTGAAAAACAGTACGATGCGGCAGTGAAAAAGCTTAAATATGGCAGCAGAAATGACGCAGAGAGCGCTGCGGAAAACGCTGCGGCAAAATCGGAGCAGATAAAAAACGAGTACGAAAAAACACGGGCAGATTATGCCGAATGCGAAAAAAATACGGCGTCAGCCGAGGCGGAAATCCGCCAGCTTGAAAAAATCCTCTCGGAATACAAGGCGATAGATTACAAGGGGAAATGCGAAGAAAAAGAGGCGCTCGCCGCAGAAAAGGAACGGCTGGACGCCGTTCGTCAGTCGATTATGACCCGCCTCGACACAAACAAATCCGCCGCACAGAATATAAAAGCAAGAGCAAAGGCTGTTGACGCACTCGAAAAGGAATGGTCGTGGAAAAAACCACTGTCCGAAACGCTTAACGGAAGAATAAGCGGCAAGGAAAAGGTAAGGCTTGAAACATATGTTCAGATGACTTATTTTGAAAAAATTATCAACAGGGCAAATGTTTACCTTATGAAAATGAGCGACGGACGATACGATTTCAAGCGGCATTCCTCATCAAACAAAAATCAGCAGAGCGGTCTTGACCTCAATGTTATCGACCATCACACAGCAACCGAACGCAGTGTAAAATCCCTGTCGGGAGGCGAATCGTTCGTAGCGTCGCTTTCACTTGCGCTCGGTCTGTCGGAGGAGATACAGATGTCAAGCGGAGGAATAAAAATTGACACGCTGTTTGTTGACGAGGGCTTCGGCTCGCTTGACGACGAGGCGCTTGAACAGGCTGTCAGAGCCCTTGCCGCAGTTGCGGGCGAAAAGCTGCTTGTCGGAATTATATCGCACGTCGGCGAGCTCGGCAGGCGTATAGACAAACAGATAATCGTAAAGAAAAATAAATCGGGAGGCAGTACCGCCTCGGTAAACGTATAAAAGATTGCCGCTTGCGCTCCGTGCGTGGGCGGCTTTTATTTCCCGAAGGCTTATTGAAAAAATGCGGCTTGTATGATATAATTTCAGTAACATACACGGAGGATTACGGACATGAAAAAAATACTTATTATCGACGACGACAAGGATTTATCGTTTATTATCTCCGATATGCTCGAAAGCTACGGATACAGCGTAAAGCACGCAGAAACCTGCGAGCAGGCGTTTGAAATCCTTTCGGCGGAGCGATTCGGACTTGTGCTCCTTGACATAAATCTGCCCGACGGAACAGGCTTTGAAATCTGTTCCGAAATCCGTCGTGCCTCCGACGTTCCCGTTATTTTCGCAAGCGCAAGAACAAGCGAGGACGACCGCATAAGCGGTTTCGATACGGGCGGCGACGACTATCTCCCAAAGCCGTATTCAATGAAGGAACTTCTTTCAAGAGTGAATGCGCTTATGAGGAGAGCATACGGCTCCTCGGCACAGGAAAAAATCACAACGTTCGGCGGAATTTCCGTCAACATAACCTCAAGAACCGTCACGAAAAACGGAAGCCACATCTCGCTTTCCCTGCGTGAATTTGACCTGCTTGCTTATCTGTGCGAGCACAAAAATACCGCCGTTGCGAAGGAAAAGCTTATATCCGAGGTGTGGGGTGCGTTTTCCGAGGTTGAACAGTCAACGCTGACCGTGCATATAAGATGGCTCCGTGAAAAGCTGGAGGACGATCCCGCAAATCCGACGTACATAAAAACAGTACGTAAAATCGGCTACATGCTGGAGGTGACGGAATGAAAGCAAAGCTTATGTGCACTGCCGCCGTGTTTTTAGCGGTTATTGCCGCTCTGACGCTTTACTCATACATGACCGTTCCCGTTACGGACGACACGATATGCGGCATTTTTTCGGTTGAAGCTAACCAGATTGAACAGCTTATAAAAAACGGCGAAACCGAGCTGGCGGCAGAAAAAGCGGAACAGCTCCGCATTTCCCTTTCGCAGTACTCCCCCGCTTCGGGCAACACGAGAGAAAACATCCTGCTAATCGGCGGAATAAGTGCGGCGGCGGTTTTACTTTCGTTTGTCTACATATGGTTTACGGTAATAAAGCCGTTCAAAAAGCTCGAAAAGTTCGCCGACAGCATTGCGGCGGGAAATTTCGATATTCCGCTCAATTACGGAAGAACAAACTATTTCGGCAAATTCACATGGGCTTTTGACAGCATGCGGCGGGAAATCATAAAAGCAAGGGCATGCGAGCGTGAAGCGATAGAAAACAACAAAACGGTAATTGCTACGCTTTCGCACGATATAAAAACTCCCGTCGCATCTATAAGAGCGTACGCCGAGGGTCTTGAAGCGGGCATGGATACCACTCCCGAAAAAAAGCAGAAATATTTAAGCGTTATCATGAGCAAATGCGACGAGGTTTCAAGACTTACAAACGATATGTTCCTGCACTCCCTTGCCGACCTCGACAAGCTTAAAATGAACCCCGAAAAAATTGAGCTTTGCAGTTTTACTGCGGACATTCTTGAGGAACTGCGTGCGGAGCGTGACGATATACAATATAAAACGACGCATTCGGAAATATTCATATACGCCGACCGCAGCAGGCTTGGTCAGATTATCGGCAACATCGTCACAAACGCAAGAAAATATGCAAAAACCAAAATCGACATATGGACAGAATGCAGCGAAAATACGGCGGAACTGCATTTCAGAGATTACGGCGACGGCATACCCGACGAGGATATTCCGTTTGTATTCGGGAAATTTTACAGGGGAAAGAACTGCGGAAACGAGCAGGGCTCGGGGCTCGGACTTTATATTACAAAGTACATTGCGGAGCAGTCGGGCGGAAAAGCGGAAATATTCAACCGTGATAACGGTCTTGAAGTCGTAATTTCTTTTCCGGTTTATACGGTTTCTTAAGGATTTCTTAATATAATCTGCGGTAGAATAGGGTTAAAGTTAAGAAAGGAAACGGTGCTTATGAAAAAAATAATTCTTGCCGCAAAGGGTCTTTGCAAAAGCTTTGCGCATAACGGAAAGCAAAACCATATTTTAAGCGGCCTCGACATCAATATCTACGAGGGAGATTTTACGGTTGTAATGGGTGCGTCAGGCTCGGGAAAATCCACGCTTCTCTATGCGCTGAGCGGCATGGACCGTGCAACTGCGGGCAGCGTAATGTACGGAGAAAACGACATCGCAAAGCTCCCCGAAAGCAGACTTTCCGCACTCCGTCACGGAGATTTCGGTTTCATTTTTCAGCAGATGCACCTTGTAAATAATCTGTCGCTTTTCGAAAACGTGGCAGTTCCCGGGTATCTCAGCAAATCAACCGCTCCCGCCGACGTGGACAGACGTGCAAATGAACTTCTCGAAAAAATGGGTCTGTCGCAGATAAAAACACAGCTTCCGTCGCAATGCTCGGGCGGAGAACAGCAGAGATGCGCTATCGCAAGAGCCGTTATCAACTCCCCGAAGCTGCTTTTCGCCGATGAGCCGACAGGCGCACTCAACAGAAAAAACACGGTTGAGGTTTTAAATCTTCTGTCCGAGCTCAACAAAAACGGTCAGAGTATTCTCATGGTAACGCATGACGTTCGTGCCGCTCTGCGTGCAAGCAGAATAATCTACATAGCCGACGGCGCAGTTATAGGCGACATTGAGCTGCCGCCCTACACCGAGGAAACCGAGAAAAGCCGTGAGGCGCAGGTAAATGCGTGGCTTTCGTCGATGGAATGGTGAGGTGCGTATGGAGATTTTAAAGCTGCTCAGGGCAAATATAAAATATAAAAAAGGCGCATTCAAAAGTATTATCGTGCTTATGGCGATTATTACACTTTCGTTCGCAGTAACAATCAGCAACAACGATAACATCGACAAGGCCGCCGACAGCGCAAACGCTTATGCCGACAGCCCCGATTTCTTCGCATTTCAGATAGACGACGTAAAAGACCCCGACATAATCGATAAAATTCTGGAAAACCCTGATGTTGCAGACGCCGTGGAAACTAAATGTGTTTCCGTCGCAGGGGAAATAAACAACATCTATATTTACCAGGTTTCGTTCGTCTACCCCGACAGCCATCGCATATATCAGGTTTTCAACGAAAATAACACCGCATATGTTGAAAAACCCGAGCCGCTCAAAAAAGGTGAAATATATCTGCCCTACTCGTTTACGGGACTTTACAGCGGCCTTCAGATTGGTACGGAAGTTCGCATCGGAGAAAAGAATAATCAGCGTGTGTTCAAGGTAAAGGGATTTATCGCAGAGCCTGCACTCGGTGCGGCGTCGATAGGCACAAAGCGTTTTTTTGTCAGCACAGCCGACTTTGAAGAAATGTATGCGGACGCCGACGGAAAAAACATTTCAAGAGCATGGGACATAAGCGTAAATCTCGCCGAGGGCGCAGATTACCTAAAAGTAAAAAAAGCGCTCGACGATTCCTGCGGAATTGCAAGAAATTCTGTACTCACAATCTCCCTGGAGGAGCTCGAATACTACACAAAACTGATTGCAGAAACAGGCACGGGAATACTGTCTGTGTTCGTGATACTGCTTGTTGCCATTGCGATTATTTCAATGTGGCACAGCATCACAACCTCTATCGAAATGGAATACACAAATCTCGGCATACTGAAAGCGCTGGGCTTCACGCCCGGAAAAATCCGCATTATATACATATTACAGTATATCATCGCAGAAACGACGGGTGCGGTTATAGGTCTGCTCCTTTCCGTACCGCTCACAGTAATTTTCGGCTCTCTTTTTCAGCCTATCACAGGACTGCTTACCGCTACCGACGTTTCGTTTTTCAAGTGCGGGATTATAGCGCTTGGTATTCTCGTTCTCTGCGCTGTATTTGTTGTAATCGCAACAAGCAGAGTCAGCAGAATTTCGCCCGTGAGGGCAATTTCGGGCGGCAAGTCAGAGGTGCATTTTGACAACAGACTGAATATTCCCATAAAGGCAAAACCGCTCTCGTTCTTTGTAGGTCTGCGCCATTTCACATCAAGGAGCAAAAGCTACATAGGCTCGGTTCTTATAGTATCGCTGCTGGTGTATTTCATGATGTCTATTATCGTGCTTTCCGACAGACTGTCAAGCAAAAATATTATGGAAAACACTATAAATTCCGACGTTGCTTTTTCCGTTTCGGACAGCTTTGAGGTATCCGATATTAAAAAGCTGGAGGAAAAAACCGCAGAAATTGATGAAAATGCAAAGGTACTTTTTGAAAACTACAAATATGTAATGATTGACGGAATTGAGCTCCAGTGCCTGAGTTACAGCCGACCCGAATATATTTTCAAGCCTTACGACGGACGGCTCCCCGTTTACGACAACGAGGTTGCGCTGACGGAAATAAGCTCCGATATGCTCGGCAAGGAAATCGGAGATACGGTAATGATAGGCAGCGGAAGCGACGCCGCCGAGTTTATCGTAACAGGCATTCATCAGTCGCTTAACGACATCGGCAAGAACTTCCTCATCACGACAGCGGGATTTTACAAAATCGAAGGAAAATTTCCCGTGGGGTATATCGAATTATCCGATAAATCAATCGTAGATACTGCGGCAGAAATGCTGACAAAGGATTTCGGAGATAAAATCAAAAAAATCAAGGTTCTCCAAAGCAATAATGACAGCAGCAGTACGAACGGCACGATGGATATGGTAGATTCCCTATGCGGTATTCTTGTTATCGTGGTGTTTGCGGTTTCTATTATTTTCTCGCTCGTTGTTATAAATATGATATGCGCAAAGTCGTTCATAAAGGAACGCACGGATATAGGCATATTCAAGGCTCTCGGCTTTACACCGCAGGACCTCCGCACACAGTTTGCTTTCAGATTCCTGATTATTGCTGTTATCGGCTCGCTGCTCGGCGGACTTGCGTCGCTGTTTTTTACCGTGCCGCTGCTTGAAATGCTGCTGAGAATGGTCGGACTGGCAAAGATTGACGCAAGCTTTGATTTCCTCACATTCGCACTTCCCGCACTTGCTGCGTGCGTAAGCTTTTTCCTGTTTTCCTATATAGCCGCAAGAAAAATCAAAAAGGTAGAGGTAAGAGAGCTTATAAGCGAATAATACACACCCGATACGGACCGTGCAGGTCAGTCGGAGAAAGGCCCTGTGGCGCATACTGTGCTATCGGGCTTTTTCTGCCTGTAATACGGTTGACACAGCCGCTTTTTGAAAGTATAATAAACATAGGAATTACCCTGCATTTTACAGCACAAAAAGTCGGGAAGAAAATTCGGCAAGGTGGTATAATGTAACCACGGTCAGAGGAAAGGACGTGAACATATGAACGGCTGGGCAGAAGGTATACAAAACGCAGTGCGGTATATTGAGGACAATCTGACGGAGGAGCTTCAGATTGAGGATATTGCCGCAAAGGCATACGTCTCCGCATTCCACTTCCAGCGTATTTTCAACGTACTGTGCGGGTTTACCGTCGGCGAATACATACGCTGCCGCAGACTTGCCGCCGCAGGAGAAGAACTTACACGTTCCGACACAAGGATTATCGACGTCGCCCTGAAGTTCGGATACGATTCTCCCGACAGCTTTACACGAGCGTTCACAAAATTTCACGGAATAACTCCCTCTGCCGCAAAGGAACACGGTGCGGAGCTGAAAGCCTTTGCGCCGTTAAGAATCAAACTGACATTGGAGGGCGGTACAACTATGGAGTACAGAATCGTAGAAAAAGAAGCGTTTACAATCATGGGCAGGTCAAGAACATTCAACGTTGAAACATCCTATGCCGAAATCCCCAAGTTCTGGCAGGAGCATTTCCGGACGGGCGGCGGTGAAATTGTAAAAGGCATGTTCGGAGCATGCATGGACAGCGACGGAAAGAATTTCGAATACCTCATAGCCGACATGTATTTCCCCTGGAACGACATCCCCGACGGCTACACAACAAAAATCATACCCGCAGGAACATGGGCGGTCTTCCCTTACAGCGGCGAATGCCCCAAGGCGCTCCAGGACGTGAACACAAAGATATGGAACGAATGGCTCCCGAATTGCAGAGAATATAAGCTTTTCGGAAACTATAACATTGAGTTCTATTTCGCAGAGGACCGTGGAGAAATCTGGATACCTGTAAAGAAAAACTAAAACAGCTTCGGATAATAATACAGCAAAAAGCTCACGCATACAGCGTGAGCGGCATAAAATCAACCCCGCAGTTTTTCAACTGCGGGGTCGGTTGTTTTTGTGACAGCTTACGGAGCTGTGAATGTAAATGTGATTTCAAGAGTGTCCATATTTTCCTTTTTGCCGAGGTCAAGTACCGACGCAGACGCTCCCGAAAGATCACCGTCAACACGGCGTGCGTCATCAGGCACCTTTGATACCCATGCGTTATAGAGATTTACACGAGTGCACTTTCCGTCGTCGGAGCTGGTGTACTCTTTTGCTTTAAGCGCACGAGCTTCGCCGTTTATCCTGATTTCGTCGATAGTAACAATGTAGCCGGGGAAGAATGTTTCGCCGTTGGAGATACCGAGAGCGGAGAATGCAACGCCTTTTGCGCCGCCTATTCCTGTAAAGTCAAGCGCAACGGTATATGTGCCCTCGCCCGTAATTTCAACGTTTGTAGCCTTTATTCCGAGAGTCATGTTTGTCGGATCGTAGCTGTCGCCGACGCTGTATGCCGCAGAGTAGTCGTTGCTCTGATACATAATCCATGCAATAGCCTTATCGTCGGACGCAGGGAGAGATACGCCCTCCATAAATCTTTCGTTTGAAGCCTCTATCGTCTTGTCAAGGTTTTCTCTTGCCGCCTTCTGAATATCGGCATAGTCCTTGCCGGCTTCGGTAGAACGGCGTCTGTTTCTGAATACATCGGCAACATCTTCTTCACTTACCGTTCCCGACGCACGTCTGTAAAGGTCGCTGCAGTCCCAAAGCATGGGGCAGTAGTTATAAAGGTCGCAGTTATCAAGCAGGTTGTTGTAGAACGAAACCTTGTCTTCCTTGTTCTTGCCCATAACGGCATATTCGCCGATAATTACACCATAGCCCTTGTCCGTGAACTTGGTAAGGCTTTCGAAAAGTCTGTTCTGTTCTTCAACGTCATCGGGAGAGCCCCACTGGTTTACGCCTTCTGTGCCGCAGTAATCCCAGGGAGTGTAGTAATGTACCGAAAGAATCAGTTTATCCTTTGCGGTATCCTCGGGCATCTTGAAACGGTCGTCGCAGGTCATTCCCACGTCGGTATTATAGCCCGCAATAAGCAGGAAGAAGTCGGAGGCCAAGCGGGCTTAGGAAGACAATACAGCTTTGCAACTCCTTGGCTCACAGAACGACATGGCTACG